>JAGLLQ010000075.1 GCA_023140455.1 Desulfobacteraceae bacterium
TCCTTTGCAGAAACACCTGTCAGTTTTTCAGCTTCAATATTCCATTCAGTGACTTTTCCTTTTGGGTCAACGCCGGCAATAAATGATGGCATGGAATCAATAATACTTTTTAGAAAATTACGCAGCTTTGCTATTTCTTCCTGGGTTTTTTTATAATCAGTTATATCCCTTATTGAAGCGACTCGAACTTCTCTCCCATGAAATTCCATTATTTTTGTATGTATTTCAGCAGGGAAAGTTGTTTCATCTTTCTTGTAACCCACAACTTCATAGTGCCCGAGCTTTTTTGAAGAGACTTTTTCCATTGCGACTTGAGAAGATGCAGGAGCCATTAGTTTGGTGATAATATTAACATTTTTAAGCTCATCTTGTTCATAACCAACCATGGAATAAAATTGTGTATTAGCAAAAATAATTTTGCCGTTTTCATGTACAACAACTGCATCTCTGGTAGCATTAACCAATTGGCGAAGCCGTTCTTCACTTCTTAGAAGCCTTGTCTCGTATTCAGATTGTTTTTCAATATCTTTTTTTAGACGCAGTCTCATGTTGTTTATTGCATATATTAACTGATCAAACTCATCTTCTTTGATAAAGAACAATGATTTTCTCTTTAAACTGAGAGGAGTATCAAGTTTCTCCATGCTGACATTTGAAGCATAACTGGCAATAGAGCTAAGATGTCTGGTTATGAGATATTGAACAATTACAAAAATCAGTATTGCAGTAATCAAAGCCTTAATCGAGTTTGTTATAAATAATGCAGGCAGTCTTTCATAAATACGATGGTAAGGGTTATGAAGTTTTGCTGTAATTTCAAGCTTGCCAAGGGCTGTTATTCTTTTTGAAGCATCAATATATTGAAGATCAATTGTTTCTTTAATAAGTCTTTCTCCGGTATCGTCAAAAGTTCCAACTGTTTTTTCAAAACCTCCCTTTTCAGTTATTTTGAGGTATTCTATTCCAGGTAAATTTAAAAGACTCTCTAATTGTATTTCAAGCTGGGAAACATTGTAGTTATACAAACTCAATGAGATTGGCTCCAGGCGGGTTTCTTTAATAATAGTAATACTTTTTTTGACTTCTTTTAAATTTTTATGGGAATCAAAATAAAGCTGAACAAATGTTGTAGATACTGATAGAATGGAACCGAATAAAAGAATGGAAATAAGAATTTTTAAAGCAAGACGGTTTTGTAAAAATTTTTTAAATTTAAGGATCATAATCCTGACTGTTCTTTCCAGATTTTAAGGTACTTTTTTATCAGTTTTTCAGGTATGTTTTTTTGCTTAAATTCGATAATTTTTTTCCCAAGATATCTTTTAACTTCATCACAATTGCAAGGAGACTTTTTTGAAATTGTGAAATATAAGCCTTCTGAAATAACAGAGTTTTGCAAGTATTCTATTTTGTCTGAAAAGTTGGCGGTTTCAGCTTTTGCAAGACCTGGATACAGGCCATAGACAAAAAAATCATTACGGTTTGAAATGAGTTTTTTAAAACCCTGAATGACTGTTGGAACACGTTCAATCCTGAGGAGTTTCTTTTCATAACTGTCAAATTCTTCCCCATAACTATTGCCTATAGGTGCTCCACCAAGTAAACCTCTTAAGTCTTCCCATGTTTTAAATTGAAATCTGTTTCCTTTTTTAACAAAAATAACAGTAGGATCCATTGTAAAATAGGGGAATATATAATCCATATATATTTCTCTCTCTTTAGTTATATAAGCACCGCCAAGAATATCGACATCACCATTTTTTACTTCTTCCTGTGCACGTTTCCACTTGCCTGCATATCTTGATTCAACTTTGATTTTTGTATTAAGAAATGCCATCTCTAACAGTTCTACAGCAAAGCCTGTAATCTTACCTTTATCATTTTTGTCCTGCCAGGTTAAAGGCGGGTATTCTGCATTCCCAGAAATAATAATTTTGTTGCAGCGATCCGGGAACATCTCCTCTGAAAAGCAAGGGAGGGCTGTAACTATGCAAATAAAAATAATTAATAAAAAAATAATTTTTTTTGCCAATTTGTAAGTGTCACTATTCATGAAATCACCTCTATTCTCTCAAAACCGCACCAGTACTTTTATCCACTGAAATTCCATATTTTTTTAGATATTTCTTGATTTCACCCCGGGACTCTATGCTTTTTCTCCCTTGATCCCAGATGTCCATTAATTTATGAACATCTTTTCTTTTGGGTGAAAAACCTGGTTTCAAAACAAGCGGGGTTTTAAAGAAACCAGCAATTTTAATTTTATCTCCCCAAAAATTTTGTTTGATAATATACGCACCGATTAAAAAGCTTTCACTAAAAAGATCAATTCTTTTTTTTGCTATTAAATCAAGAAGTTGTGTGGCTCCGTCATTGCCAAAAGCATAATAAACCAATGCAGAATTTGATTTATTTTTCACAAGATAGTCTTCAAAGACCGTACTAATAGGTGAGTAGTCATATCCTGGTATATTGCCGATGCGCATCCCTTTTAAAGAATTAATCCCATTATACTCCCATGTTTTGTCTTTATGGATAAACAAAGCATATCTGTATTTAAAAGTTGCTCTTTTTGGGAAAAGTAAATTGATTGAGACTCCGGGAGCTGCTTCTTTAGTTTCTGGGTTGGCTTCAGCAATTATATCGCAATTGCCTTTTGATACTTCTGAAAGACATCGGGAATACGGATATTCATGAAAAGTAATATCATATCCTGCCTTAGTATATATATCAGCAAGCATCTCACTAACAAAACCTTTTTTTGTGTTCTCTTTGGAAAGAAAGATAGTCGAAGGAACCCAATGATCATAGCAGATGTTAATATGCTTTGAGTCCTCGGCATTGCATACAAAAAGATTTGAGAGTAAAATAAAAATGGCTAATGTTAATGACGATATTGTTTTGGAAACCATTAAAAAAACCTTTATAAACCTTTAAATATTTACTTAGAAGTATTGCATAAATGCGGTAGAAAGACAATAAAGTTATTATATCGCGTTGTTGTAATAGGTTTTTCGGGCAATGCAGGGACAAATAAATTATTTGCCCCTTTTAAACGGTTTAATCAGATGGAAATTCAGAGAGAAATTTTAACTGCACAGACTTTGTATTCAGGTATTTTTGCAATTGGATCGCATGCAGGGTTAGTGAGAACATTGGCTGAGTTTTCAACAAAGTGAAAAGGCATAAAGACAACACCCTTGGAAACCCGATCAGTTATCATGACTCTTGTTGAAATTTCTCCTCTTCTTGATGCAACATTCACTCTGTCTTTATCTATAAGGTCAAGTTCTTGGGCGTCAGTCGGGTTTATTTCAAGAAAACCTTCAGGGATTTCATTATCCAACGATACCGAATTTCTAGTCATTGTTCCAGTATGATAATGCGCATAAACTCGTCCGGTTGTGAGGCAGAAAGGGTATTCTTCATCTGTTTCTTCAGCAGGGGGTCTATATTCAATGGCATGGAATAATCCTTTACCCCGGGCGATTTTATCCTTGTGGAGATATGGAGTGCCGGGGTGATCTATATTAGGACATGGCCATTGAAGCCCGTCACCTTCAAGGCGATCATATGTAACACCACCATAGGAAGGAGAAAGTTCTGCAATTTCTTTCATAATTTCTTCAGGCGATTCATATTCCATTTTATAGCCAAAAGCATTTGAGATATCCTGAATGATTTTCCAGTCTTCTTTCGCATCTCCTACAGGTTCAACAGCTTTTCTGACGCGTGTAACTCTTCTTTCAGTATTGGAAAATGTTCCATCTTTTTCAGCAAAACATGCACCGGGAAGAACCACATGGGCAAGCTTTGCAGTCTCAGTTAAGAAAATATCCTGAACTATTAAAAGCTCAGCTTTTTTAAGAGCCTTGTTTACATGCTTGATATCAGGGTCACTTAAGACGGGGTTTTCGCCTAAAACATAGAGTGCTTTAACTTCACCATTTTCAAGCCCTTCAAGCATATCAGGAATAGTACGGCCATTTACCTGTGGCAGAATGTCAGTGTTCCATGCTTTTGTGAACTTTTCATTTGTGGCATCGCTTATTACAGGCTGATAAGCTGTGATTACATTGGGAAGTCCTCCCATGTCGCAGGCACCCTGTACATTATTCTGACCCCTCAAAGGGGATACACCGCAGCCCGGTTTGCCGATATTGCCCGTCAGCAAAACCAGATTAACCAGTGCCGATACATTATCCGTACCGTGCGCATGCTGGGC
>JAGLLQ010000076.1 GCA_023140455.1 Desulfobacteraceae bacterium
TACCCTTAAAATTCCCATTAATATCAAAATATGGTGTTGGTGTCATAATTGTGGGTAATTTTGTTCCATCCTTTTTCGTCCATACTATTTCGTATGGTGTACGCTTACCTTTTCGACGTTTTTCTAATTGCCCTTTTAAAATTTTTTTATTTTCCTGATCAAGAAAAACTACAACCTTTTTACCGATAATTTCTTTTTGAGTACGACCCCACATTTTGCAAAGCATATCATTGGCATATGTTGTGATCTGGTTTTCATCAATTTCACTTAGTCCGTCACCCATGGTTTCAACAAGGGTTCGATACCGTTCCTCACTTATTGCTAAAGCAGCTTTTCTGTCAGGTTTTTTGCTCATAAGTTGGTTCTATTCCATTTTGATTTTTTTAGCTATATTTTTTTCTATGGTTTTTATCTTAAATTATAGTATACTGAAAGTTGTTAAAACATCCTTCGTAAGAGTGAGGTAGAGAAATAGAATAATAAAGATCGCATGATTTATTAAAATCAGGAGAGATCTTTGAATAATCTTGTTTTGTTTAGGAAAAATAAATATGGATATTGATAACATTGATATAGGAATGCAGAATGACTATATAGCATGTGCTTATCTGTTTTCACCCCACCATGCAAAAAACAAGGGCTTTTTAGAAAATCTTAATCTCAGTAAAGTAAAAAAAGCTTTTAGAGAAAAGGCGAAACAATATCATCCTGATCTCCATGGGTATGATTGTGACGAAATGATCGTAAAAAGGCAGGAACGTTTTGTCAAGATCAAAAAATCCTATGAGTATTTGCATTTTAAGCTGAAAAAAGAAAACCCTGTAATTAAAGAGAGAACAGTCAGTAAAGAGATAAAGAAACCTAAGATAATAGCCGTTGGTGGAGCCAAGGGAGGAATAGGGAAAAGTATTTTTGCCTCCAACCTTAGTGTATATCTTTCTAACAAAGGTTTTGATACAATTGCCGCGGATTTTGATTTAGGAGGCTCTAATCTACATCTTTTTCTTGGGAAAACACATATTAAAAAAAGTATTAATGATTATCTCTCCAATGAAGTTGGCAATATAAAGGACATACTTGTAAAAACAAAATATGGCCCGGGCTTGATTGGCGGGAACAGCTCTCAGTTGGGAGCTTCAAATATAAGTTTTACCAGGAAACTGAAACTGTTAAAGGCAATCAGGAATATCAAGGCTGATTATATTGTCATGGACCTGGGTGGTGATACATCCTATAATGTCCTTGATTTTTTTCTGGCAGCAGATTTATGTATTGTTATGACGACCTGTGATCCTGCATCATATCTTGATGCATATTCTTTTATCAAGGTAGCCCTGTATAGAAAACTTAATCGATTGTTTGGTTCAGAATCAGGGTTTACCGGAGAAGCAGATCATGTTTTAAAAAATATTATTCATGAAGCCACCATGTCAAGAAATAATCCTCTGGTTAAAGATATAGACGAACTTATTCAGAGGGTTAAAAATGAACATCCCAGCTCAATAAGCCTGATAAACAAGGCGCTGTCAGATTTTACCCCACAAATAATTGTAAATAAGATCACTGATGAAAAAGCTGCCTTGCAACCTGTTAACAGAATCCAGGAAGTATCCAGAAAAAAACTTTCCATTAATGTTGGTCATCTTTGTTCTCTGCCTTTTCAGCGCGAAATTGAAGAGAGTGCGAGAACACTCATTCCATGGGTTTATAAAGCCCCGAATGGTACTCTCGCCAAAAAAATTGATCATATCGTTACTAAATTTTTAGATACCATGCCTTGAGAATATTTTTTTCATACTTGATCAAAAAAATTTGCAAGTTATTATAAAAATACTTATATTATATAAGTTTTAGTATTTTGATGATAAATAATGGGATGATAATAAAATAAGGGAACTCTTATGACACACAAAGTGATTTTCAAACCACATAACAGAGAGATTGAAGTTGCAGACGGAGAAAGCCTTATCAGAGCAGCCATGGAAGCAGGAGTTCATATTAATGCCTCCTGTGGAGGTGAAGGAGTCTGTGGGAAATGCAGAGTTATTATTGAAGAGGGTGATATAGGAGGTGGAATTTCTGAATATCTTTCTGATGAAGATCAGGAAAAGGGATATCGATTAGCCTGCCGTTCAGCAGTTAAATCTGATCTTATTGTTAGAGTGCCCATAGAATCAGAAATAGATACAAGCAGACTGAATTTAAGAACATCTGCACGACAAACTGCAAAAGAAGGTCATTTCAGTGTTGAGGAGCTAAAAGAAGCGGGACTTTTTATCCCACCGGTCGAAAAAATTTTTCTTCAGCTCAAGGAACCATCAGCAGGTAACAATATACCGGACGTTGTAAGAATAATTGAAGAATTAAGGCTTAATCATGATGAGCACCGACTTGTAACAGGGCTTTGTCTTATACGAAAAATTCCTGATACTTTAAGAGAGGGTGATTTTAACGTTACTGTTACTATAATAAGACCGGTCAGGAAAGATGGCAGAAATCAGATTGTTGATATAGAGCCGGGAGATACAACAGACAGGAATTTTGTAGTTGCACTTGATATTGGTACAACTACTTTATATGGACAGCTACTTAACGTAAATACAGGTGAAGTAGTCGCTCAGTTTGGTGATTTTAATCCACAGATCAGTTATGGCGAGGATGTTATTTCGCGAATCGTGTATGCGGAAA
>JAGLLQ010000077.1 GCA_023140455.1 Desulfobacteraceae bacterium
AAATTAAGACCTATTGATTCTGCCACAGAAGGTATCTTCATTTGTGGTACAGCCCATGGTCCGAAATTGATCTCAGAAACCATTTCTCAGGCAATGGCGGCAGCATCAAAGGCTACTACATTCCTTGCACAGGAATACTTAACGCTTTCTGCTGTTACAGCAGAGGTTGATCCTGATCATTGTGCTTCGTGCCTCATATGTGTCCGATCATGTCCTTATGATGTTCCAAGGATTAATGAGCATGGTAAAAGTGAAATTGATCCTGCTTTATGTCAGGGATGTGGAGTCTGTGCAGCAGAATGTCCGGCAAAAACAATTAAACTTAACTGGTATGAGGATGTTCAATTGCTCAGCAAAGTTGAAGCCTTAATGGAGGAAATAATAATATGACAAAAGACTTCGAACCTGTAATTCTGGCATTTTGTTGTAATTACTGAGGATATTCAGCAGCGGACCTGGCAGGTTCCATGAGATTAAAATGTCCTACAAATTTTAGAATTATTCGACTTCCCTGTACTGGAAAGCTTGATGTAATACATCTGCTTCGTGCTTTTGAAAAAGGTGCTGATGGAGCTTATGTAGTGGGTTGTATGGAAGGAGATTGTCATTTTAATACTGGTAATTTCAGAGCGAGAAAAAGAGTTGAACAGGCAGCAAAAATACTTGACCAGATAGGTGTAGGAGGTGAGCGTGTAAAAATGTACAACCTCTCATCCGGAGAAGGTCCGTTATTTGCTGAGTATTCTATTGAAATGGACAAAATAATCAGAGAGCTTGGTCCAAGCCCGATAGGAACAGCATTAAGAAAAAAAGCTAATGCAGCTTAAAATATTAACAAATCAATAATGAGGTTTTGATTATGATAATTGCGGAGAAAAAGCCGATTGAGGAGATTATTAAAAATATTTCCGGATATAAAAAGCTCCTGGTTCTCGGATGTAATGAATGTGTAACAGTTTGTGAAGCAGGTGGGAAAAAAGAGGTTGAAGTGCTTGCTTCTGCTCTTAGGATGCATTTTATTAAAGAAGGGCAAGAGTGTACGATAGATGAGAGAACCCTTGAACGTCAATGTGATCATGAATATTTAGAAGAGATTCGTGATGTGGTTGATCAATATGACGCGATTCTTTCCCTTGCATGTGGTGTTGGAGTTCAATTTGCAGCAGAAAAATATCATTCTACGCCTTTGCTGCCCGGTGTAAATACTGTCTGTCTTGGTGCAAACGAGCAGCGAGGCATGTGGACAGAAAGATGCCAGGCCTGTGGAACATGCATGCTTGCAGAGACAGCTGGAATATGTCCTGTTTCAAGATGTGCAAAAAGAGTCCTTAATGGACCTTGTGGTGGTTCAACCGGTGGAAAATGTGAAATCAACAAAGACCTTGACTGTGCATGGCAGCTTATCATTGACAGGTTAAGAGCAATGGATAAATTGGATGATTATGAAAAGCTATCTCCTATTAAAGACTGGTCTACTGACAGGGCTGGCGGACCTAGAACCGTTATTAGGGAGGACGTACAGGTATGAGTCTAAAAACTTTAAGTAAATTGGAAAAAGTTTTAAGTGAAGGGCATCTGGCTGTGACTTCAGAGTGCGGGCCACCCAGAGGGAGTGATCCTGAAGCAGTAACATCAAAAGGAGCACTTATAAAAGATCATGTGGATGTTGTTAATGTTACAGACAATCAGACTGCAATGACACGAATGAGTTCCCTTGCAGCTTGTATTCATATGAAATTGATGGGGCTTGAGCCTGTACTTCAAATGGTTACAAGAGATAGAAATAGAATCGCACTTCAGAGCGATATTTTAGGTGCTGCTTCTTTTGGTATCAATAATATCCTTTGTCTTTCAGGAGACCATCAGAGTTTTGGAGATTGCGCTCAAGGACAGAATGTCCATGATTTGGATTCCATGCAGCTGATTCAAACTGTTCGCCATATGAGGGATGAAGGTAAATTCCTTGGTGGTGATGATATTAAGGTGCCGCCAAAGATGTTTGTAGGTGCTGCTGCCAATCCTTTTGCAGACCCATTTGAAATCAGGGTCCCAAGGCTTGCAAAAAAAATTGCCGCTGGTGTAGAGTTTATCCAGACCCAGTGTATATATA
>JAGLLQ010000078.1 GCA_023140455.1 Desulfobacteraceae bacterium
AAATATGATACACGGCATATCAGCAATTTATATGCGAGAGATGTTGATTTTAAGACAACGGATAACCCGACAGATTCCTTCCTGGTCCATCTCCCCTTTATTGTACCTCATTGCATTCGGGTATGCAGCAGGACATGCAGCTCCGGTTGAGGATTATACTTATATGCAGTTTCTGATTCCGGGGCTTATAGCCATGAGCAGCATGACCCAGGCTTTTGCCATTGCAAGCGATATTAATATTGCAAGATTTTACTGGCATATTTTTGAAGAGTTCCAGGCATCGCCAATTTCTGATTTTGCCTATGTCACAGGCGAGGTTCTTGCCGGCATGACCAGAGCCTTACTTGCAGTCTTGGTTATAATGGTCTTGGGAGCTTTGTTCCGGGTGGATATCCAATATAATTTTGTATTCTTAACTGCGGTTTTGTTGAACAGTTTTGTATTTTCCTCTCTGGCTGTTGGTCTTGCTATGATTGTCAAATCCCATGCAGACCAATCCATGCTAAATTCCTTTGTCATCACGCCCATGGCATTTTTAGGCGGTACTTTTTTCCCGGTTGACAGGTTGCCTGTGTGGGCAGGCAAAATTCTTTCTTTTTTGCCACTGACCCATGCGTCTTCCGCCATTAGAGCAGCCTGTCTTGGGAAAACTACAGAGCCTGTAACCTGGTTTGTGCTGTCAGGCGTGGGAATAGTTTTTTTTGTAATGGCAGTTTTCTGTGTTGAAAAAGCCAAGGATTAATATAATAAAAATTGATTCAATAAAAGGTAAAGATATGCATTTAGAAACCTATGATGATGTACTGGAACTTCACCGGAACCAAAAAAAGATTTATGCAAAATTTTTAACTCCTCACCGGGTGCTTTCTACCTGCCGAATCAATGGCGGGCTCAGGGAAGATATACAGGTTATGCTCAACCATCAGTCTTGTGAGCCTTGTAATCATATGGGTAATCATATGGGTGCTAATGCCAAGAGAATTATTACGGAACCTGAAGCTTATCTTGAGCAGATTTGCAGCCCGGAAGGGATAGACTTTCAACATTGTGCCTGTCTTGGTACTGCTGCCAATATGAATTATGCAGCCATACATAAAAAAGAATTCAAGGATTTATGGGTATTAACGGTTGCAACAGGTGGTGTGGAAGCAAATGCAGGAAGGGCAGGAGACCCGGCCAGTTATTATGAGAAAGACGGCGCATCTGTTCATGTAGATGGCAGTAACAAAATTCCGGGTTCCGGCACTATTAATATCATGATTTTTATAAATAAGACTTTGAGCAATGGTTCAATGGCGCGTGCCATTGTTACGGCAACTGAAGCCAAAACAGCAGTTCTTCAGGAGCTTGCTGTAAATTCGAGATATTCAGATGGTCTTGCAACAGGAACCGGTACAGACCAGATAGGGATTGCCTCAAAATTGACAGATAAACCTGAGCTGACAAGTGCTGGTAAGCATACAAAACTTGGAGAACTTATCGGAAAAACAGTTAAGGCTGCTGTTTGTGAGACTCTGGGGCTTCAAAATGGTTTAACCCCGGAAGGGCAACGGTCAGTAAAGGTTCATATTGAGCGGTTCGGTACAGATAAGGAGCATATGATTAAAGGCATATGCCGTCATTTAGATGATGATATGTCAAAATTGATCAGGGATAATTTTGAAAGCATTAATCGTGATCCCATGATTGTAGCTTCCGTGGCTGCCCTGGTTCATCTTAGAGATAAAGCTGCTTTTGGAATTTTACCGCTTAACTGCATGAAGGAAATCTTTGCAAGTTTTGGAGTCCAGATAGTTATAGCTGCATCCGGTAGAATTGCTAAAATGGAAGATTATAAAATGCAATTAGCTGGCAAATTGTTTGCCATAAATAATCAGGCAATGCTTGGCTTAAT
>JAGLLQ010000079.1 GCA_023140455.1 Desulfobacteraceae bacterium
GTTACCATTTTATTTGTCATCCTCCTGGCTGCAAAAGTATTCTATTGTCTTTTGAGCACAAGTACTGCAATAGTTTAATTTCTCCATCATTGTTGTTACCATTCTATCGTATAACTTCTGATTCTCTTCGTTTGTTCTATTAGCAAGTGCACCTATTAAACTTCCAGCTCCTGCAATGTCGGATTTCAATCGAACATCGGTAACTGCTTTAACAAGTTCCAGATTATCCATAAAATCATAGTTTGGATCCAAAGAAATTTTCTGACCATAAATTTTTCTGATGGAATTTCTAAAAGAAACCCCTTGTTCCTCTGTCTTAAGTCCTAATCTATCCTCGACATTTTTAATATAACGCTCATCAATTTTAATAGCTCTTAACTCTCCAGACTGAGGGTCTTTATATTTCCACATTAAATCTGCCCCTAAGTGTTCTGCATCTATACCTATAATCATATTCACATAATTCAATACATCTTTTTTAATGGCTAAAGGTTCATCCATATATGCATTAAACATTTCAGTCATTACCTTTTCACGGTAAAGTCCCCTGGCTATTTTTAAATCTTCAAGAAACTTGCTACGATCCTGTGAATCGTTCACATAATCCAAGATAATAGTTTCAATTGATTTAAATATATCCAGGGCAAACATACATTTGCCCTCATTGGTTTCAGAACTTTCCAGTAATAATTGCACAGCTCTTCCTAGATTTCTCTGTCCAAGTCCTTTTTGCCCAAACCTTTTTGTAATATCTGTATCTCGATTTAATGTATCAATTAACTCTGACAAAGTTTTGTGGCTTTTTTCACCGGCAACTTCACCTGCAGCAAGTTTCATTGTTTCAACGGGTGTTAATTTTTCAGATTTCGGTAACCTTGTAAGAATTACACCAACTGAGGCTGCATAATTAAGGTTTGGATCCTGATGCAGTTTGTCATGATTAAGGGTTGTTTTGACATCACTTCCAATGGCGTACTTTGTTAAAGTGCTTTGAAGCTTATAATCTGTATTATGAGCCACATAACAAATACGACACCTGTCAATTATTGGAGCTTCTTCTCTTTCTGCAAGAAAACTATCAAATTCTGAATTATTACTTGTAGCAATAATTAAGGTATCAATAGGCCATTTAAATCCATCAAGCTCAATTGTTCTGTTCTGAATAACACCTAAATACACTTGGACAAGATCTTTTTTGTTTTTATATATTTCATCACTAAAATGAATTCCACCACCGGCAACTCGTGCAAGTGCACCCCTTCTCAAATCAAATCTGTAAGGATTGTTTGTATCAGAGATATGAAGCAGTCTTTGAATAGATTCTTCACCTAAAAGATCAACAGCCGAAGAAGTTATCTTATCTTTGGCAGGATATTTTCCAGTCACGGTACCAAGGCTTTCAATCAAAGGCACCGGAATTATATCGATAAACGATAACATTTTTTCAATATCATTGTCTGTATGCGCTCTTATTAATTCCCAGATATATGCGCTACAGGCTCCAAGTGGACGATATTTTTTATAAATCGATTTGACTTCTTTTGGCGAAAATTTAAATGTTTTTTCAAAATATTTTCTTGATTCATCCTTTGTCTCCATCAGGCTCATTCCAAGAATCATTGGATCTTCATATGTCTGTGATTCAATAATATTAATTTTTCCAAAACTTCCAATTTTTTCAAGGTTCTTAAACCGAAAAGTATATTTTCTATTGCCAGGTTTGATTAAAAATTCTCTATACTGATCACACAAAAAATCGACAAAAAAAGTTTTACCATTGCCCGGTTCGCCAACCAAAACAAACGCCATTTCACGAGATGATCCACCTTCAGCTGCATCTTTTACAAAAGAAACAAAACTGTTAATTTCATCGTACATACCAACAAGATGTTTTTTCTTTTTACTGAACAGGTCAAATTGATATGTTGTCTTTCCCTTTACTGAAATCTTTTGCATCCCCGCCTCTAATATCATCCTGGATACACTCTGAAAAGCATCTTCAAAAGCTCTTTTCCCTTTTTTAACAGAATCTATGTGATGTGAAAGAGTTTTAATTTCGCCCATTTTTCCCTCCTCCGGGCAGCAGGAAGGTTAATGCTGCCATTGTTTAAATTATTTAAATAGAAAAAACTTAACGTACTGAATATACAAGCAAATTTAAATTAATGATTTAGATACTATTATTTTACCAATCCAAATTTTTTAAGTCAAGAAAAATTTCGCCGTTTGAACTTTCATTTTTCATTTGTAATATTTAAATAATTACGATAATATTAATAAGTTACAAAACATTATAAAAGATCATTAAAAATTTCATACTATGGAGTATACCGAATGGATACAAATTCCCTTTTAAATATTTCGCAACTCTCAAATGAGCTTGATTCAGGCGAAACTATTATAAAATTTTTGATTAAAAGGTTTAACCAATGGATTACAGGCATTGATCATAATGGTCAAAAACTCTACTATCCAGGCAATTTAGTCACACTGATAATTTTATTAGACAAAATAAATAAAGGGGTTTTACCTTCCACGATTGAAAAAGACTTCATTAATAATTCAATTCCAATTGCCTCTTCAAACGATAAGCAGTATTTTCAAACTGATACAAATCTACAGCAAAGAACTGTGGAGGCCATGGAAAGACGCAATGAAATTGAAACCTTAAAGGTCGAAGCTCTTACTAATTTAGCTAAAGCAATGGCAGGTTTTGACACTCTTATTCCGCAAAACACTAATACTAAACAAAACAATATACCTGTTCAGACTGACGATTTATCTCAATTAATTGACACTGAAAACAATGTACCAGAGGCTGAGACTAAAGTAGATCAACAGATTGATGATCTCGCATCCCTGATTGAACCAAAACAAGAAAATCATGCTGAACTTGACGATCTTTCAAGACTAATTCAAATTGATGATACCAAAATTGATAACCTTTCAGCACTACTTGATGATTTTTCTGACAACAATCTTGAATTAGATGACCTGTCGTTATTGATTAATGATAGTAACACACAAAATATTCAGATTGACGATCTCTCCATTTTAACGAATGAGCCAGAATTTGAAAATGGAACAATGGATGATCTGTCATCACTTATCGATTCTGAATCAGACAAAAAATTCACGATTGCAAAACCAGAATTCTCACCAATTGATGATTTTAAAAATTACAAATCTGAAATAATTAATATTATTATAGACTTGAAGAATCAGGGTATAACCGAACAGGAAACTTGTGAAAAATTTAATAAAGAAGGGATTTTAACTTTTTCAGGTAAAACGAACTGGTCTATAAAAACCATCTCTCAAGTTTATCAACTAATCAATAATGCAGCATAGATTTTAAATATTTTACTTTGCACCTGCAGCTTCTGCAAACCTGGTATCAATAAATTTATCTAAGTCAATTAGGCTTGTCATGATTTTCATCTCATCCATCATGTATTTTTGTATAGTCTCAAAATCTTCAAGTTTAGGATAGAGTTCTCCTGTTAATATTCTGTCAGGAGGATCAGTTAAAACTCTTTTAATTACATCTTTATCCTGAGAAAGAAAGTCAGCGCCGATAATTGAGGCAGGGCCAGGTTGATCGTCAATAGCAAGTCCTGATTTAACAAAACTATTGGTAATTTCCTGAATAGCTTCTGGATTCTTTTTAATCACTTCATCTCTTACGACAAATACACAGCAAGGATGATTTGGCCATATATCTTTTGAAAGACAGAACTCTTCACCAAGGCCTTTTGCAATAACCTGAGAACCTATAGGTTCTGCAACTATAAAACCGCCTATCTCACCATCTTCATCAAACTCTAATGCCTGGGGCATTTGGAATGGTGCAACGACTTCAAGTGGTACATCAATATTAGCCTCTGTAGTTCTTCCAGGTTTTAATCCCTTTTCTGAAAGAAGTTTGTGGAAAAGCATGTTATGAACTGACAATTGATACGGTATCAACACGGTCTTACCTGCGAAATCTTCTATCTTTTCAATATTCGCTTTTTTATTTTTCACAAGAATACTACCGGATTTATGTGATAATAATATAAGCTTAAGATCAGGGCTGTTTTTATAAAGATCCATGGCAGTTGGTGCTAAAATGAGTGCGCCATCAATGGCTTTAGTAGATAATGCATCAGCTACTTCATTCCATCCATTTTTCAATACAGACTCCAGAGTGCAATGTTCAAATGTTTCCATGCCTTTTTTCAATTTTAAATTAGTAACACCCAAAATCAGGTGATCTGTGATGCAAAGATGCCCAATTTTAATAACTGGTTTATCTGCCATTACATTCCCTCCAGATTAGAACTCATGATGATATTCGTTGATACGAAACTATACGTATTGTTAATTATAAAAAACTCTCTTGCACCTTTATTGTCTCTCTTGCGATTATGCTATAATAATTTAATCTACATACTTAATTACGAAAAGTAAAGGTTTTATTAAAAAATTCGTTAATTTATTAGAAACTTAAATAGGTCTTTGCGAATTTAATATCTTCTTTTGTAGTAATTTTTATATTTTGCTTTAATCCTTTGACAATAGCAACTTTAGATCCAAAAAACTCAACGATTGAAGCATCATCAGTCCCTGAAAAATTTTTCTGTTGCGCATGTTCCATTGCATTGATAATAATTCTTAATAAAAAAGCCTGGGGAGTTTGTATTTGATAAATATATTCTCTATCCAAAGTTTTAGTAACAAAGTTATTGCTGACTTTTTTAATAGTATCTACAATTTTAATGGCGGGAACGCATGCACCAAATTTAACAGCCCCGTTAATACATGTATTAATTAATGAGTTATCAATAAATGGACGAACTCCATCATGAATAAGTATTATATCTTTATCATAATTATCACTCAAAGTTTTAATCTTATTAATCCCTTTTAATACAGATTCATGACGTTCTTTCCCTCCTGCTATTATACAAACATCCTTTTT
>JAGLLQ010000008.1 GCA_023140455.1 Desulfobacteraceae bacterium
CCTTCTGCAAGAGACTGGCTTGCAGATGATACCTGACCTGCTGCTGATGCAACTTGATTTGCACCCTCGTCCATGCCATGGGTGATTGTGTTGATGGGTTTAGTGATAGAGCGTGTGATTAACCAGGCAATTGCAATAATTGCAACAATACTAATGATTGTAATTACTATAATAAGCCATTTTATGGTATTTACTGCTGCAAAGGCTTCTGATTCATCGATTTCTGCAATCAATGCCCATGTGGTTTCTCCCACTTTTAAAGGCGTAAAAGCAGAAAGAACCGGATTACCATTATAATTAATAATAATTTTAGCGTCTTCTTTACCGGAAAGTGCTTCTCTTGCAGCTTCTGTGTCAACATTTCCTGTAGAAGGCTTTGCAAAGGATGCTTTTACAGAGTGATTAGTGGGATCTAAAAAAGAATCAGATCTCATGAGCTTATCTGAACCTACAAGATAGGTTTCGCCTGTCTCTCCCATACCTTCTCGTTGTTGCATAATCTTATTAATAGCTCCAAGAGAGAGTTGTAAGGCAACTATAATTTCAACTTTGTCTCCATGGACTACCGGCTGGGCAATAAATCCGCATGGCTCATTGTTGCTTGGTGCATAAGGAGCAAAATCAGCAACTCCATATTGTTTTGTGCCAAGTGTCTTTTTAACAAGCTTACCAAGACCTGAATCTGCAAATTTTCCATTTAGGAAATTAGTCTGATAATCAGCTTCCTGGGCAACGGTATAAAAACAATACCCATCAGGATTCATAAGAAAAAGATCATAGTACCCGTACATATCAGTATATTTTTTAAAGAAATACTCTCCTTCTTCATCTTTGGGGCAAAAGGCTTCAGCTACATCCATTTCAGCAAGAATTGCCCAACGTACACCAAGTGTATCAATAGCGGCAAATGAACTTAGAACAGGGCTGCCATTATAATCAATAATCACTTTAGATTCAGTTTTTCCTTCCAATGCCATGCGAACAGCTTCAGTATCAGCTTTGCCTTTGTCAGGATTAGCAAATGAAGCTTTTACACTGTGATGTTCAGGGTCAAGAAAGGAATCTGATCGCATAAGTTTATCTTTGCCAACAAGATATACTTCACCGGTTTCCCCTAAGCCTGCTCTTTCGTTTAATACAGTTTGAATTTTTTCAAGGGAAAATTGAATAGCAACTACACCGGTCTGTTCTCCCTTACTTATAATTGGTGCTGCAACAAAGGCAGCAGGTTCATTATTTGAGGGTGCGTAAGGGGCAAAATCTTCAAATGCAATATCTCCATTCATTGCGCGGGCTACAGCCTTACCAAGGCCGCTGTCTTTATATTTACCTTTTATAAGATTAGTATGATAATCTGCTTCCATTGCCTGGCTGTGAAGGCACATTCCATTCTTATCAATGACAAAATAATCATAATATCCAGTACTCTTTACGAATCCATCGATAATCTTTGCAAAACGTATGTATTCCGGGCTTTTTTGATTATACTCCAAATGATTCCGGTAATGGGACATTGCCTTTGTACAG
Source organism: Desulfobacteraceae bacterium (assembly GCA_023140455.1). The sequence goes on from JAGLLQ010000008.1 coordinate 1,528, forward strand.
ATAGAACGGTCCTGCTGTGCCTTGATATCAGTGATTGCCTGATCAAGAAGCAGTTTTATGGCACGGGCTTTATTATCTCGAATAGATTCCAGTTTACTGAATGCTTCAGCTCTCAAAGTGCCCACTGTTTCAACCAGTACCCCCATATCACCTTGCCGTTCATCAAAAAACTGGGTGATCTGAGCTTTTTTAACTGCCCGCATTCCTTTGAGCTGACCATATGCAGCATCAGAAAGAGCACTGCTTGATTTAGTAAAGGATATAGCACCGATTATACCAAAGGGAATTAAGCCAACTAAAAGGAAAAAAATTATTAGTTTCGCCCCTAAACTCATGTTTTTCATTTTCATGTCTCCTGCAAATATGTTTTATTTTGTTTTTTCAAGATCTGAGATTTCTTCCTGGCTTAAAACTTTATCAATATTGAGAAGAATCTTGACACCGCCTTCCATTTTAGCCATGCCAAGGATATATTCAGTATTAAGCTGAGTGCCAAATGTTGGTGTTTCTTCTATATCTTCTTCTTTGATATTTAATACCTCTGATACAGCGTCAACAACAATACCAATAAGAACTGTTGATGACTCTGAATCAATTTCTACAACAATTATGCAGGTACGTTCAGAGTATTCAATGGATTCCATTGTAAATTTTAATCTCAAGTCTATTACCGGGATTACCTTGCCTCGAAGATTGATTACGCCTTTAACGTATTCCGGGGTTCTTGGGACAGATGTAATCGCCATCATCCCGATAATTTCTTTGACCTTTAATATGCCTATTCCATATTCCTCATCTTCAAGGGAAAAGGTCAGATATTTGCCTGTTTTTACAGTCATGGATCTTATTGCCTGATCCATTGTCTCAGTTACTTCTGTCATTGTCTCCTCCTTCTTTAATATGCTTATTTGTTTTTGTTTGTGTGATCATTTTATTCAATACACTGCAAAGATCATCATAGGTATCGCTAATGGGAGTAAAAAATCTTGGGAAAAACTGGCTCGCTTTGGAAATAGTTTCCTTTGATTCATCAGGAATGATTAATATAATACGTTTGTTTTCCAACAATTCAATTAATGAGGTCAATTCGTCTAACCTGTTTTTGGATTCAGCCAGGAGTATAAATATTTCATTTTCACCAGAGCCGGAATTGTTTAGTAACCTTGATTTGAGCATATCAAATGTATTGAGCGTATGAGATTTGTCTCCATTAAAACGTTTTCCAATGGTGTCTTTAAGGGTGATACCTTTTTCAGAGGCATTTTGATGGACAAAGAATACAAGATTCATTTTTCCCCCTTGAAGTTAAAATATTATGAAGTTGAGATTGTAACGTTGCTGTTATTGATAATACAAGTTATGTGCCAAGGATTAAAAATAGAAAATGATTGATATTTCAAGTAGTTATAAGAATCTTATATTTTTAATTTTGTCAGAAAAATCTGACAGTCAGAAAAATATGACAATTCTATGAGCTGGAAATGCAAAACAGTAATAAGGGGCAGATATTTTTATTCTGCCCCTTAAATTAAATAAAAATATTAAAAGTCTTCAAAATCGTCATCATCATCAAATGGTATAACCTGATCAGGTTTCACCTCTTTTGAATGGGGAAGTAACGCTTTCTTTTTAGGTGCTTTAACATGTGCATGGGCAGACTCAATTGCTTTAATATTATTTTTATCAGTCCCCAATAATTTTTTATTTGTTTTGCCTGTTACAAGCATGACAAGTTCTCCGACAAAATCTTTGAGTGTCTCTGCCTGGGCACTCATCTCTTCAGCTGCAGAAGCTGATTCTTCAGCATTGGCAGCATTCTGTTGAACAACCTTATCCATTTCGTTAATAGCTGTGTTTACCTGGTCAATTCCGCTTGACTGCTCATTTGATGCTTCTGAGATTTCAGCAACAAGCTCTCCTACCTTGCCCGCACTTTCAGCAACTTTGCTAAAAGCTTCATTGGTTGATGATACAAGCTCTGAACCGTCACTTACTTTTTTCATGGTATCTTCAATTAATTCAGATGTATTTTTAGCAGCATCAGCAGCACGCATTGCAAGGTTTCTGACTTCGTCGGCAACAACTGCGAAGCCTGCTCCTGCTTCACCTGCACGGGCTGCTTCAACAGCAGCATTCAGCGCTAAAAGATTTGTCTGAAAAGCTATTTCATCTATAGTTTTGATAATTTTTTGCGTTTCTTCGCTTGCTTTAGAAATATCTTCCATAGATGTAGTAAGTTGTTCCATGGATTCATTTGCAGTTCCTA
>JAGLLQ010000080.1 GCA_023140455.1 Desulfobacteraceae bacterium
TGGTGGAAGTATCGGCCTGGGTGAATAGATGGAACAATTTGTCTGTTGTTTCATGGGGAATACCAATCCCGGTATCTTGTACTTCAAATAAGAGTATATAATTTTTATTGAGTTCTTTATTCAATTTAATTTTTACAAAAATTTTTCCCTGATTTGTAAACTTGATAGCATTGCCAATGAGGTTGATAAGGATCTGGCGGATACGTGCAGGATCTCCTGATAGATTGTCCGGAACATTTTTTTCAATGAGATAAAACAGTTCAAGCCTTTTTTCAAAGGCTTTTGAAGCAAGTGTATTAATAACAGCATCCATCATGTTTTTTATATTAAAGTCAATAACCTCTATGGCAAGCTTACCAGCTTCAATTTTTGAGAAATCCAGAATATCATTAATCAGTTCCAACAATATTTCCCCGCTTGACTGCACTGTTCGAGCGTATTCTTTTTGTTCATCGGTAAGACCAGTATCAAGCAGAAGATCTGTCATGCCAATAACACCATTTAATGGTGTTCGAATTTCATGACTCATGTTTGCCAGGAACTCACTTTTAGCCATATTTGCCATCTCAGCTTGGAGTACCATCGTGTTCGCCTTAATGGTCGCCTGTTCAAGCTGATCATTCAGTCCTTCTGCTTCCTGCTTCTGTTTTTCAAGTTCTTTATTAAGATGCAAAGATTCTTTTAAAGCCTTCTCAAGTGCAAGTTTCTGTTTTATTTCAGATAAGCGGATTTCCTTAATATCATCATGCATAACATCTATAACACTACTAAGCCGGTATAAAGGGTTATCTTCTGGAAAAACAGGAAGAATATCCATGTCTTTATTTTCTTTCTCATCCCAGACAATAGTTCCCAGTTTTTCAGCAAAATCGTCTATATCTTGTTGAGATATAGTAATTTTGCCTTGACTGTTTAATTTTTGAGATACTTTATCAGATAAAGAGGAAATATCATTGCCCTTTTCCCCAAGAATTGACCTGGCTTTACAGATAGCCTCATTATAGTCTTTACAAACCACTGTTTCAATATCAACATTTTTGTACATTTTAAATGCAACACCAACCATAGTTCGCATGGCAAACGAAGCATTGTATAAAACAAACCCTGCTATGCTATCCTGTTTTGCAATTAAAATATTACGCTGCCTGTTTGACTCTTTAGCAGGTGGCAGCCCCTTTAAATAGGCAGCATCCCTCATTTCAACAAAAGGCTCTTCAACTCCGGCCTCTTTGATAAAGTCCCAAAGATATTTATACTGCTTTTGAGCATCAAAATCTCTCATATTACCACGATTCTGAATACTAATTATATTTCTCCCGACTTTTCTGAAAGAAATGTAATAATTATTCCCTGTCTTTTTATTAATCCATTCCGGTTTCTCTAAAATCTCCAGACCGCTTATGGGACAAATTTTGATAGAATCAATATTTTTCATAATAATTATATTTTAAAAAAAAATGGGATTCGCCAAACAATTTAAGCAAATATTTATTAAAAACAAACTATTAAAACAAATTAAGTATAGCAATCGATAAGATTAGAAGTCAACGGTATATTGTGAATCAGGCCTTGGAACTCCTGGTTATTTTTTCAAAACAAGAAAATATAATTCACCTCTATGATTCATCTGACCAGCGCCCTGTTCAGCAAATTCACCATTGCCATAAAAAAGATCTGCTCTTAAGTGTCCTTTGATGGCTCCACCCGTATCCTGATTAAATACAAACCCTGAATAATCTTCCCAGCCCTGGGGAAACTGTATGTTCTCTTTTGAAGGGGCTTTTGTCTTAATAAAACATAAAGCTCCTTTTGGAAAGAGTGATGTATCTGTAGCAATTGACCTCATTGGATTCACTTTAACTCCAAGGCACCCAAATGGGCCGCCCATTTCTTTTTTGAAAAATACAAAGCTGGTATTATAATTGAGTACTTCATCCAGCCTACCAGGGTTCTTCTTCAGCCATTTCTTTATTGCCTGCATTGACATATTTTCTTTTGCTATCTCATCTTTGGCAATTAGATATCGACCGATAGATCGATAAGCCCGGCCATTTTTTGAAGCATAATGAACTCTTAAAATACTCTTATCATGTAAAATAATTCTTCCTGATCCCTGTATCTCAAGGAAAAACCTGTCCACCCGATCTTTAAGCCATAACAAAGGGACAGCTCTTTTCTCAAAATCATCTATACTGTTAATTTCCTTTCTTTCATAATATGGGATAACCTGGTTCTTACTATTCACACGTGCTAAAAGACGTGATTCACCTTTATATTTCTTAGAAAATAATGAAAGATCAATCTTTAAAAGATCATCAGGTATGGTATAAAGAGGGATAGAAAATTCTTTTGTTTTATTTAAACTTCCTTCATAGGTTGGCTCATAATATCCGGTATAAAGCACTTTGTTTTCAGGATCCCCTGCTGTTTTATAAACTGTGTAATTCTCTTTAATATAACTTCCAAGGTCAATATCAGAAGGGTTATTACTTAAAAACGCTGAGAAATCCTCCAGAGATTTTATCAAATGATCAACATTATAACTAGTGTTTCCAAAATCAAAAGTCCTGGTTTTGGGAAGTTTGTTATAATATTTAAGACTTTGCTCCAACGAATCAGACAAGCCTTTGAAAGAAAGGTTATCAATAAAAAGTGGATGTTCTGATGGTGCAAGATTTATAAGTGCAGTCTGCCTTGTAATTTTCACCTCTTCTTTGGGTTTATAAAAAATTATAATTAAAGCATGGATTATTATAACTATAATCAGGACAGCTAATCCCTTATATATTAATTGCTTATTCATTTTTTTTCTCTTGTTTGATTTGTCTTGTAATTATTTTAGATGATTCAATATTTTCTAAATCTTTAATTTTTTCTGAGACAATCCCCAATGAATCAAATTTTTTTGCCGAAACCATGACCCGGCTCTCGATTGACCCAACAGTTTTATTAAAAGTTGCTGCGCACTTTTCAATATCTTTGCCAAGACGATTGATATTCCCTGCCATGTTAGCAAGCCTCCGGTATAGTTCAAGCCCTAATTTTCTTATCTCATCAGCATTTTCATAACTCTTTTCCTGGCTCCAGGAGAAAGCTACAGCTTTTAAAAGAGCCACTAATGTTGTTGGGGTTGCTATAATAACCCCTTTTTTTATTCCGGTTTCAACAAGATCAGGCTTATATGTTAAAGCAGCAGAGAAAAAGTTTTCTCCCGGGATAAAA
>JAGLLQ010000081.1 GCA_023140455.1 Desulfobacteraceae bacterium
TATGATTTATGGCAAGCTAAACAAAATATTGATCTCTCAGGCATAGAACCCTTGGCGATACCAGCAGCTTAACCCTTTAGTTCAAAATTGCACAGAACATGGCAATTCACTGGGTTGCAGGGGGCTGAGCCGCTCTGAAAAGTTTAGGTTTAACAGAATTATTAACATAAACAAGGTTACTGGGAAATCTCCTGCAACCAGTGATCTTTGCGTTCCGGCGGCGCTTGCGCACCGCCAGAATATCCGAGTGAAGAATTCGATTGACATATTTGGTGCTGTACGATATATTGTACATGTACAATAAAAAAATAGGAGGCATTTAATGAGAGCAATAACATATACAAGTGCTAGGAATAATCTTGCAAGCACCATGAAAAAAGTCTGTGATGATCATGACCCAATTATCGTCACTCGTAAAAACAATGAGGCCGTAATACTAATGTCTCTTGAGGATTATGAAGCTCTTAACGAGACGGCTTATCTTTTACAAAGCCCTAAAAATGCAAAAAGACTTATTGATTCTATTAAAGAATTAAATGCTGGGAAGGGCCGAGAAAGAGAGATCCTTGAATGAAACTTTTGTTTTCAGAAAATGCCTGGAGCGATTACTTGTTTTGGCAAAAAACAGATAAAAAAAGACTAAAACGAATCAACAAGCTTATTAAAGATATTCAACGCAATAAATATGAAGGGCTTGGCAAACCAGAAGCCCTTAAACACAATCTTTCTGGATATTGGTCCAGAAGAATAACCAGTGAGCATCGAATAGTTTACAAAATTGAAGATGATTCTATTCTAATTGCTCAACTCAGATACCACTATTAATCTGGCATAACCCATCAATTCAGTGGATAGTCGGGGACTGAGCCGCTTCGAAAAATTGTTGGTGAATTGAAATTTTATCATTCTACTAAAGTTTGTGGAAGTCCGGCTGCCACTGACTTCAATCGTTATATACTGAAAGCAAGATGACTTATAGTTAAAAACTTAAATTACTAATAGGAGATAATAAAATAGAACTCTTAACATATAAATCAAGCAATATTGAAGAAATTAAACAGCTATTCACCCAGGTGTTTTCAGATTCAGAAGGACAAGCAGAAGGCGTGTTAATAGGAAGCTTAACTTATGACATAATGACTGGCACTGACGCTCAAGACCTTTATGGTTTCGTTGCCGTTGAAAATGAACAAATCATCGGCAGTATCTTTTTTACAAGATTAACTTTTGAAAATGGAGTTAATGCTTTTATCCTATCTCCTGTAGCCGTACATGCAAGCTATCAGGGAAAAGGCATTGGTCAAAAGTTGATTAACTTTGGCATTAACCAATTAAAAGAAAACGGAGTAAGAATAGTATTTACCTATGGCGACCATAATTTTTACTCTAAAGTCGGTTTTAAATTAATTACCGAAGAAATAGCAAAAGCCCCCTTGAAACTAACATATCCAGAAGGATGGCTTGCTCGATCATTAGTTAGTGATGAAATTGAACCAATTGCAGGTGATTCATCTTGCGTAGAAGCATTTAACAAGCCTGAAATCTGGTAAGGGATTTTTAGTCCGCAACCCTTATGACTAAAACAATTGGCTAAGAAATTATTTCAAAGGATAAATAAATTATAATATGAAAGAAGAAATACAGAATCCATTTCCTGACAATAATTGTTTCTTTTGCGGAAGTGAAAATACTGAAGGGTTAAAGCTTAAATTCTATTGGGATAAGGAAAAGCAAGAAACCTATACAGAATATTTGCCTGCTGAACATTTCGTCGGCCAGGGCGATATACTCCATGGAGCAATTCAAATGGGTCTCCTTGATGAAATAATGGGCTGGACCAGCTATATTTTTGCTCAAGAAATGGCAGTCACATCTGATCTTAACATCAATTTTTTGCAACCTGCATACATAAATGGGAAAAAATTACATGTTACATGCCGAGTAATATCAAAGAAAGGGTCAAAAATAAATATGCAGGCAGTGCTCACAAATAATCAGGATGACATATGTACAAAAGCCACAGGGACCTACCATATCTTGTCTGCAAATAAGTACAAAGACTTGATTAAAGGTAAGTAATTTGTTTATGTACTTCGCTTTTTAATCACTTCCCACATGTGAAGAATAAATTGTTCCATAAGGTTTCTGGCTTGTGCTGATTCATGCTTTTCAATATGCTCTATAATTTTTTTATATGTTTTTATGGAGCTTTGTTCAAATTCAAGGTCTAAAAAGTCTATAAAATAATTACGTAAAAGATCAATAAGCCCCCGCATTAAAACTTCCATAACAGGATTCTTTGCAGCTTTAGATAATGCTATATGAAAATTTGATCTGTTTTTCTGGAGCCATTTTGCATCATCCATTTTTTCAGGAGGAATATGAAGAAATGATTTAAGACATTTTAAATCATTTTCATCTGCATATTTTGCTGCCTGAGCTGTAGCATAGGTTTCAAGCAGGAGTCGAATATCAAATACATTTTCCTCACTTACTTTATCAGCATCAACAAGTCCTTTTAATGAGTCACTGATAGGCTTGTGATATCCTTCTGATACAAAAATCCCGCCTCTGGGTCCTTTTTTAATTACAACAAGACCCAAACCTTCCAGCAATCTTAAAGATTCCCGTATAACAGAGCGGGATACCTTGTGCTCTTTTGCAAGCTCTAATTCAGAAAGGAGGCGCTCCCCTTTCTGGTAAGTTCCGTTAAGGATTTTTTCTTTAATATCATCAACAACTGTTTCTGATAATCTTTTCATTTAGTAGATTTCTGTTTTATCCTTCTTTTTTGTATGTTTATAATTTAACCAAGGCACAACTGTTTTAGGACGCCATTTTTTACCATACAGGAAATTGTCAACATAAGGGAATAGTATTTGTGCAATTTTTGATTTTGCAACAAATAGTCTTACAAATTTATGTAACAATGTATTTGGCCTGCTAAAAGGACATATTGCCATACAAATTGAGCAATCAGTCCCTACTTTACTCCAGTAATCAAAGCATGAATCTTCATCAAGCTTCCATTTTTCAAATCCGTTGAAGATCTCTTTTTCGCCGTGGGGTATTGATTTTGAAGGGCATGAATCAGCGCATTTTTTGCAGCTTTTACAAAATTCTTCAACACCAAGGGAAATTGGTTTATCGGGTATGAGAGGCATATCTGTTAATACAGCAAAAATACGAACCCTTGCTCCAAATTTAGGTGCAATCAAATAGCCCTGGCGGCCAACTTCTCCAAGTCCCGCATCTGCGGCAAGAGGTGGCAGAGGCATGTCATAATTACGCGAATGTTCAGCAACACCTCTATATCCCATATGTGAAAACCATCTGGCAAGCAGTGTAGACAGATAGGCTCCTCTTGCATATAGATGAGCGCTTTCTGCAACAGTGGGTGTATGGGGAGCTGATATAACATGGCCGTAATTCATTTCAGTGGCCATTACAACTGCATATGGTGGCAGACCTTTGATCTTTCTGCCCCAGTCATTTGTATCATAATGTATCTCGCCCTGGTTTGAATAAATAAGATCAGGATCAACTTTGGTAATTCCTACCAGATCAGCACCAATGTGCATTGCGAGGTTTTTAACAATCAAGGTTGCTTTTTCTGGGCTTAAATTTGAAATTGGAGTACCAGGTTCAGGATCATTAGATGCATAAGAGCCCAGAAACATGGGCATAGAAAAGGAAGCATGCATCATTGCAACATTGGGTTGATATTCATTATCAATTTTTCCGGGTCTGCCTAAAATACCAGTTTGCCTTCTTTTTGCATCATGTTCTTCTTTTTCAGGGTATATTTCCTTGTAAAAAATATTATAATGTTCAGCCCCTGGTATCAGACTCCTATGCCTTGCAAAAATTGAATCTCTTTCATCAAAACGTTGGGGTTGACCAACAAGATAACCTTTTGCCCCTTTTAAAGCTTTTTTGTTTGGGCTGGCTGGAATCAACAGGCTTAAGGAAAATATAGCTCCTGCAATAAAGAACAATAATACTGCCATCTTAACTTGTGGGATAAATATTACAATGCTTAAGAATATGGTCAACATCGTCCCCAGAGCACCATTTTTTGCAGCTCGCAATTCCTGCTCGCGATAAGACTCAAACGTAAAATATAAAAAAGCTGAAAACAAAAAAAAGTCAGCAGTAAGTAATAATACGATTAAAACATTCATTATAAGGGTACCCCATCTTTCCTTTTTACAATTAAGTTTAATAAAATCAAATACTAAATAATAGGTATGACCTATTATTTAATGGAAAAAAAATTGTGTCAAGGTTTTTTAAAAATATTAATGATGTTTTTGCAGAGTTTTTCTTTTATAGCAGGGATATTTATCCAGATATTCATTGAAGTAATAAGAATAAAAGTTGATCCAACCAGGCAGTCTGTAAACCAGTGGGCACCGACCACCAATCTTGGCAAAATAAAGGGCAAAAGCACAAAACAGGAAATGATTCCGAGTTTTTTATTCCCATAAATAAAAAAATATATAGTTGAACAGATAAGAACAGCAGCATGATCTCCGGGAAAGCAATCCTTACTTTTGTCCTTAAACTCAAAAGATGTAATGATTTCTGAAAGTCTTACCCCGCCATCAAGTGCTAATGACGGGCTTAGACGATGATAATCAAGAAAACCCAGAATTCCTGAAAAGATAATTTTATTTATAATTATTGTAAGAATAATAAAGACTATAAAAAATACAAATTTGCCATAAGCTGTTACATTATTTTCTAAATTTTTGCCGGAATACATATGGAAAAGTAATATCACAAAAACAAGCAGGCCTCCTGCTAAATCAAATATACGTACATTTGTAACAGCCCAGAATAGCTGCCAGTTTTCGCTTTCTTTAAGAGTTCCATTAAGAAAATAATATACTGCAGAATCTAAACGATCAAAATAGATACCAGTTAAAGGGAATGCCCATAAAAATAACAGCAGGAATGATAAAAAAGTGAACATTGAAAACCGGATAATATTTATTCTGCTTTGCATGTGTGTCATGATTTTAATGTGGGTTTTTCCACTCAATGTTAACCGGTCGTTTTTCAGCCAGAAGCCATATTGAGCAGCCTTTAGTAATCGAAGTATCCTTGGAAGGATTGACTGAGACTTCTCCGTCTAAAGTTTTAAGTGCAAAGGTTAGATAATTATATTTCTCTTTCAGATATAGATGCAAATCCCACCATTGCCAATCTGATTTATCCTTTGACATACTGTTTGAGCCATCTGGGATTGTCACAAAATAAATTTCTTCTGCTTTATCATTTGTCATTAAAATTTGCATAGGGATATGTACTTTGTCCTGTACTGCCTGAACAATCATTTCTGCGGTCATTTGCATGATTACTTCAAAGTCACCCGGAACACTTGTGAAAGTTTCAAAAGATTCACTGGAGAGGCATTCTACTGTAACTTCGCAGGCTTCTTTTTTTAATTTAAGAGTATTAATAAGAGCAAAAAGACTGTTTTCATCTTTTCCTGTATGTATTATGACACGGTCTGCAAGCTTTAAGTTTGCCTTGTCAAGAGTGTCTTTTAACTCAGGCCCCCCTTTTATAAAAAAAACATCTTCTATATCAGGCATTGGATGCCTTTCAATGTCTGCCACAATCACAATATCTCTTTTATCTCTATTTTCATCAATCTGCATTTGTTCTACCAGTTGCCTTGTTTCATTTGTAGACCCCAGCAGCACAATATGATTTTCTCCTGTAAATCTTTTTTCACCGTACATTAGTTTATCTCTCCTATCTATTAATATTGATGCAAGGTAGGTAATAAAGCCTGCTCCAAGGCCAATGCCTATAAACATAGGAAGTATTACCGCCAGAATTTTTCCTGATACTGAAACCGGATAAATATCACCATATCCAACAGTTGTGCTTGTTACAATGCTCCACCAGAGAGCATTCCATAAGTTTTTCAATGCAGTTCCGGGAGGCTCCACCAGGGATACAAGCAGGCTTGAAACAAACAGGAGCAAAAGATAAGCAAGAATAAGAGCAAGCCCTTTTCTTTTTCCCCCTGCTCTTATAAGTCTTTTAAAAAAATTAATCATGCCTAATTCTTTGTTTTTTCACCAGATCTTATTAATATTGCCAGCATTCATGGGTATATATTGAAAGAAGAATCGGGTTTATTATTGTATTTATATCATTTCTATCACTTTTTAACAGGTTTTTTCCAAATTTAAGCTCAGCTTTAAAAACCTCTTCTGTTAGAAACAGTGTTTTGACAGGGATTTTTATTTTGTCTATTTTATTGAATATCTGACTTTTTTTGATCCCTGGCTGCCATGCAATATACCAGCCCCAATCACCAAAACTTGGAACATTTTCATGGAATGGTAATATGGAAAAGCCTGCACTTTCGATAGTTCTGCCAATGCAGAGAAAACTCTCTTTTGCAAAATAGGGTGATGTTGCCTGAACAACCATTATCCCATTCATGGAAAGATGGCGTTTTGCTTTTGTGTAGAATACCTTTGAATAAAGCTTTGTAAGTTCCGGAGATGAGGGGTCTGGCATATCTACAATAATCACATCCCAGAATCCTGGTATTTTTTCAAGAAATTTATCAGCATCAACATTCATTATATTGACGTCAGCTACTTTGACAGTTTCTTTTTGTTTGTTTTTTGTGAATGGCTCCTTTTCCATGAATATTTCTTTTACATCCCCTGGGGCTATGCCATCAAGATTTTGCTTTATAACCCGTGCATCCATAAAAGCATTGTTGTTTATCTTTATTAATTGAGGGTGTTCCATGGCAAGCTGAGTCATTTTAGGATCAAGGTCTACAAGCAGAACCTGCTCAACATCTTTATATTTTAGTACTTCTCTTAATGCACATCCATCTCCGCCGCCAAGTATAAGAATTTTTTTTCTCTGGGGCACAAGATTCATGGCAGGGTGCACAAGAGGTTCATGGTATCTTGCTTCATCAAGACTGCACAATTGAAGGTTCCCGTTAAGGAAAAGCCGTGTTTCATTCAAAGGTTTGTAATGGGTCATTACAATATGCTGATATTGGGTGGTCTGGGTATGAATGACCGGGTCATCATAAAGAGGCTGCTGAATTTTAATATTCCATTGATCGCTTTTGGCATACCCATAGCTGATGAAAACAATGGTTAAAAGCATTATTACTGCCGGGATTTTGCTTTTTATAAGTTTTTTTGAATAAAAATAGACATAAGTTACAAAGGCAAGCAGAAAATTTATAAGGGCTGTAAGGAAAGCAGCTTTTGTTATAGGAAAAAACCTTAAGATAATATAAACAAAGATTAAAGCGCCAAGAAGGCTCCCTAAGTAATCAGCACTTAAGATATTTCCCACATTTGTTTTAAGCTCTTTTGTATAATCATTATTTATTCTGATAATAATGGGAATCTCAAGTCCGATCATAATGCCAATAAAGCTTACAAAAAAGTAAAGAACCAGAATATAATGGGAAGTCAGGCTGTATGAATAATAGGTCAGAGTTGGAGAAAAACCACCAACAAGTGCAAGCCCTGTTTCAACTGCAATAAACATGTAAATTAAGTATTTTTTCTTTATATGAACCTGTAAAAGACTTGCAAGACCCATCCAGAAAAGCATGAGGCCGATAACCACAGCCCATTGTTCAAATGAATTTCCAAGAATCATGGAGGCAATACTTGCCTGGATATATTCTAAGATTATACCACAGGCACCGCTTGCAAAAATACATCCGCAAAGAAGCAAAGATGCAAAATTGAGTTTTAATCTCTGCATTGGGGGAATTTATATTTACATTGAAAAAGCAATTATTATAGCAATAGCAATTATTGCACTTTCAGCTACAAGTAATGCTGCAACGTTTTTATCTTCTGTTATCTCAACAGCAATTTTTGTTGTTGGAAGGAGAATTTTGTCTATAACAGCCCGGAAAACCAATAACATTATTATGCCGTATAAGGCATATATTCCAAAGTTCACAATATCAATGCCCCAGCCTATAGAAGGTCCTTCAATGCTGGCTCTTAGAATAATCCCGAGTGCAACAAGAATGCCGCCAAGACCAATGCCTGCAGCAAGATTACTGTTTTTAATTTCATCTCTTACATTAAAAGGAGT
>JAGLLQ010000082.1 GCA_023140455.1 Desulfobacteraceae bacterium
CCAGTGATTCCAGATTTCGGTCATTTCCATATCTGATTTCGGGCGATAATTATTTAGTGTTGCACTAAGGATATCACCTATATGAGTAAGATTGTTTTTGTTGGAATTGTCTCTGCTCAAACCCTAACACCCCAATAATTTATTATCGAATAATTATTAATTATTTGTAAGCTTTTGTATTTTTTTAATGTGTTCATTGTAATATGCTATTACATCGCGCCTGTATATTAAACCGATTAAAAATTCATCATCGTCTTCCTGTACCACAGGCAGAGCATCTATATTTTTTTCTGTCAATTTCAAAAGTGCAGTATTAAGATGATCTGTGGGTGTTATAGTGATAATATCTTTAGTCATTAAATCATTCATTACAATAAGATCTTCAAGATGAGTAGTAAATATAACTTCGCGGATATCGGTTGATGAAAAAATTCCTATAAATTTGTTTTCCTTATCCATTACAGGGAAATAATGTTGTTTTGTGCTGGAAAAAAATTTTTTAAATTCACTGAAAGTCATTTTTTGATCAACGCACTCTACTTTTTTTACACGATGCATTAAATCTTTTATTTGGATGGTCTGTAGGATATCCATCATAAATTCACCAGCATGTGCAGGCGAGGCTGCTTTGTTTTTAACCTGTTTTTTATAAATTGTCCATTTTTGTGAAACAAGATAACAAAGAGAACAAACAAGGAGGCTTGGTAGAAGCAAATGATAGGAATTTGTCATTTCACTTACAAAAATAATTGTGGAAATTGGAGTATTGGAAACTGCTGTAAAAAATCCAGCCATACCAACAATCACAAATGCTCCAGGGTCTGAAATAATACTGGGACAGAATTTGTAGAATGTTTTTCCCACAACACCTCCCAAGGCACCACCTATAACTATTGAAGGTCCAAAAACACCCCCACTGCCGCCTGAACCTATGGAAAACGATGTAGTGACAATTTTACCAATAGCAAGGAAAAGAAGTATTGTAATTGATACTTCATTAAATATTGCTTTTTGCATCATTCCATATCCAAAAGCAAGTGTGTATGGTAGAAAAAAACCTATTGTTCCTGTTACAAGTCCACCAATTGCAGGCTTAATATGATTTGGAACTTGAAGGTTGTGGAATATTTCAGTTACCCCGTAGAATGATTTAATATATAAAATACCAAAAGCAACAAGTACAAGTGCAAGGACTATGTATGGGCCAAGTTCGACAGGGTTTTGGAATACAAAATTTGGAGAAGAGAAAAGAGAACCCCATCCAAAAACAAGGCAGAATAAACAATATGCAACCACAGAAGAAATTCCTGCGGGAATTATTACTTCTGATTCAAATTCAGGGTCTCTGTATAATACTTCTGCGGCAAAGAGTGCACCTGCCAATGGTGCTCGGAAAATGCTGCCAACTCCTGCGCCAATTCCAGCTGCCATCATGATTCTTCTCTCTCTGTCTGATAGTTTCAGTTTTGTGGCAAGAAAAGAACCAAACCCGGCCCCGATTTGCGCAATGGGACCCTCTCTGCCTCCTGAACCACCTGTAGTTATTGTAACAGCAGAAGCAATAGTCTTAATAAAAGGTATTCTGTTTCGTATGAAACCACCTTTAAAATGGTATGCTTCAATTGCTGCATCTGTACCATGACCTTCAGCTTCTGGAGCAAATGTATAAACAAGCCATCCACTGAAAATACCACCTAATGCCGGCAGGAAAAAAAGCATCCAGCGCATTTTCTCAAAGGAAGTTTCTGTGGGCTTAAAAATATGATGCTCTCCAGCGGGTAGATCAGGGCGGTATCCCGCCATTAAATCAAGGAAACAGTGCATCCCAAGATCACATAGATAATGGAAAACAATGGAACCCATACCTGCTATTATTCCAATTAAAACAAAATTGAAGAGCCATTTCCCTGCAATTCTTACTTCTTGGCTTGCCAATTTTTTTATTAGATTAAGCATATATTAAGTCTTTGATTTTTATAGTTTATAAAAATGAATACTCATATATCATGAATAAAAATCTAAATAAAGTGGAGGGTCATAATTAGGTGTGAATTAATGGTCTTCTATGTTTTTCTTATAAAAATAAATTACTTGATTCTTAAATTTTATACCAAACAATCGTTTTTTTGTTTTTTAACCTGATTGAACCATTGATTGGAATAGTGTTTGTCACAGGCTGGTAAAATATCACTATCTCAGAAGGATTCCCATCTATATCTTTGCAAAAAAAAGTCCATTCAATAATTGGTTCCTTTATATTTTTTTCCATTCCAGTTACGAACAATGTGTATGATTTATTATTTCCGGTCCCAAAGATAATTTGATTATCATCAAATCCAATATATCTGTTTTTATACTGCGAATCATCAGTTTCCCAAATACCAATAAGAGCTGATGGGAGTATAGGAGAATAAGTTTGTTCACAAGCCGGGATAAAAAAAATAACAAGGGTAATTATAGTTATTAAAATTATTGTATCTTTATTTAATAATTGTTTTCCACTCTTCATTGGTTTCCCATTGAACAAAATAGTTGTTAATTATTTTTTACTTCATTAAATTGCTGCCAGGAATGCTTCAACAACTTTAGGATCAAAGTATTTGCCTGTCTCAGCAGTAATCATTTCAATGGCTTTCCCTTCAACCCAACCATCACGATATGGTCTGTCTGATACAACAGCATCATAGACATCAGCAACAGCCAGTATCCTGGCACCTAATACTATGTCCTCACCTGCCAAGCCACAAGGGTATCCTTTTCCATTATATTTTTCATGATGCTGCAAAACTATTGGTATTACATCTTCATATGCATTTATCGGCTCAAGAATCCTGGCACCAATAAGAGAGTGATCTTTAATTTTGTTAAATTCATCATCAGTTAATTTATCTGGTTTATCAAGTATTGATAAAGGGATTCCTATTTTGCCGATGTCATGCAGATAAGCAGCACGTTGTAGGACTTCAAGCTCTTTGGGTGTAAAATCCATAACTTTAGCAATTTTCAGTGCCAGGTCTGTCACCCTTTCAGAGTGACCAGCAGTCCATGTAGATTTTGCATCCACAGTCCTTGCTAATGCTTCTAATGTTCCTATGTTGAGTTTTTCCAGCTCTTCAATAAGGGATGAATTGGAAAGAGCTATCATTACTTGGTCTACTATTTGCCGTGCATGTTGTAATTCATCCTCGGTAAATGGCTTTCTCTTTGAATGACCAAGAGCAATGGTCCCTTTTAAAAGACCGCCATAAAACATAGGCAGGACTAAATAAGAATTCCCTGTCTGGTTGTCAGCTTTAGAAAGAAATGCAGGCCCGTTTTTACTGGTGTCAATTATTAAGTGTTTGGGGCTTAGAGACAAGGTCTTTTCATCTTCAGCAGTCATACGAAAAAATTCTTCCTTAGGCTTTCGTACTTTAATATCAGTTGATATATATGAATGAAAAATCTCCGGCTGTTTTTCAATTCGCAGGTTTACACTGATAGAATCGCAGGAAAAAAAAACAAATATTCTTTTTAATGCTGTATAAATGATTTTTTTAGTGCTTAATGAAGACAATATTGTCCTGTCAATATCAGCTCTTGTTGTTAAAGCATCAAAATGTCTGTTTAGCTGCTTGGACATTAAATTAAATGAATCTGCAAGCTCTTCAAATTCGTCATTACTTGTGACTATGACTGGATTATTAAAGTCCTGCTTTGCTACTCTTAAAGTTCCCTCTTTCAGTTTCTCCAGAGGCGCAAGGCTTTTACGGATATGGAATATACTTAAAAGCAGCACTATCCAGAAAAATAAAAGTATTACAAAGGGAAAAGTTTTTTTAAATTTGGCAAGGGGAGCCATTGTATCAATGCTGTTGCTTCTTAAAATAACATTGAGGCTTGGCGCATGGAATCTTGATTTTAAGAAAAGAGACCAATAACTTACAAAATAGGTGTTGCTTCCATCTTGATATTCGAAAACTCGAGGTGTTGCTCCATATTTTTCCATCATGACACTATGCAGTATGTCACTGGTTGCAGGAAAGGAAGTAACCAGAACTCTTCTTACCTGGTCTACAATACAAAGGCCAGTAAGAGGTGGTAAAACATTTTCATATCCAATGCCCCATAAATAAGTACTATTTACTTCTCCCACCAACACGTTTGAATTTTTATTATCAGGTGTGGTTTTCATAAGCATATATATTTTTGCAGGTGATTCGCTTTGACGGGCATCCTCAAAAAAAATACTTGTCCGGTCATTTTTAATATCCAATGCTCTATTGATAAAATCATCCGGGAGGTCATTAAATTTTCCGTATAACAATTTAAACTCGCCAGATGGATTTATTAAAGCTAATGCATCAAAATTTTGTAATAAATTTTTATTATAATCTTTAGTTTGAGTTTTATCGGGAAAATTTTTTCCATTTTTAGAACCCCATGAGACAATCAGTTGCATATTTGTTTCAAAAAATAAAGTTCTTTCATATATCGACATGCCATGTGCTTTTGCTGAACTCTGGAGCCGCTTAAGGCTTTGATGCTTAAGTTGTCTTGAAACCTGAGCGTAAGAGAAAAACGCTAACACTATAATAGGTAAAATTGCGCAGAGAACAAACATAACAAAAAATCTTTGAGCAACTTTGTTACGAAAGAATGGATCACCAATTTTCATATTTTTATCTCCATCTAGTAGTCAGAAACAGATCCCACAAATTGTCCGTTATTAGCACGAACGATATCATCTCTGCTGGCTTTTGCTGTAAAAGGAGAGATGCTTATACCATCTTTCCCTCTACTGAAAAGGTCAAAATCAGTGTTAACCGGGACTAAGAAATGATCTTTACGGAGTAACCCTTGGGGGGTGCCCGCAACAGGTAGATAGTTATAAGGTCTATCCCATGCATCTCTCAGGTTTCCGAGCCCTATGGCATTAAGATTAGCAGGAAATGTATTATTATCTATATAAAATAAGAACAATTCTTTTTCAATTGTTTTTATATCTGATATGCATTGAGCTATTTTTGCCCTTTCTCTATAATTTATATAATTTGGGATAGCAATACCAGCCAAAGTACCGAGGATAGCAATAATAATCATCAACTCAATAAGAGTGAAGCCAAGGTTGCTACTAAAATTCGTAAATAATTTTAGGCATCTAACTATCTTCATGTCGTTCAAAATTTACCCGTCAATACGCGCGATTAAGTTAGCATAAAATATAATTTATGTGTATATTGCATACTGTCATATGGATTATGCTGTGTCAATAATTTATTATAAATTCAGGCATTTCTATCTGCTGCAATAACACCTTTGAAGTGATATTGACATGGAATAAAAATGGCTATAAAATAAGAAAAGGTGTTGATCGTACGATTAATTAAAAGGAGAATGTATTAATTTAATATTTTCAAATTCTCAATTAAATTTCAGGTGCCAAAATCAGGATAAAAAATGAGCCGGCTTATAAATTACATTTTAGTTGGTTTAATGCTCATATTGACTTTATTCCTGGTTGATGTCTGTGCACAAGATGCATTTAAAACAACCCCCCTGACAAATCATGGTAAAAAGTGGCGTATTGGGTACCTTGAAGGTGGTGCGTATTCAAATTACCAGTCAATTTTAAAAGCTATGATAGAAAGCTTAATGAATTCAGGCTGGATAGAGCGTGCATCAATTCCAAAATGCAAGAATGAAAGCGAGACTCTGACATTATGGAATTTCCTTTCAACAAAAATCAAAAGTAACTATCTCACATTCCCTGCTGATGCCTATTATTCTTCAAACTGGGATAATACTTTACGTCAGAAAATTGGGACGGATTTGATAAGAAGATTAAAGATTAGAAATGATATTGATCTTATGTTAGCTTTTGGTACATGGGCGGGGCAGGATCTTGCAAATAATAAACACAGCACTCCTACCATGATTTTATCATGTTCTGATGCTGTTTATTCAGGCATAATAAAAAGTGTTGAAGATTCAGGATTTGATCACATACATGCCTGGATCGATTCAAAAAAAACTAAGCGACAGATTCGTTTGTTTTATGAAATCGTAGGATTTAAAAGATTGGGTTTGCTTTATGAGAATGATTTGGATGGGAGATCATATTCTGCAGTAGAAGCTGTACTAAAATTGTCAAAAGAATTGAATTTTGAGGTGATTGAATATCATCTGCCATTGGATGTTGGGGGTATTGCTCAAGAAGAAATAGAGTTGGTAAAAGGGTATGAATTGATTGCTCCCAGAATTGATGCAATGTTTATAACTGATTATGGGGGGTTGACAAAGAAGAATATTAAAAAGCTTTTGACGCCATTGTTTGAATATAAAGTGCCAAGCTTTGCTCAAACAAGATACGACCTTGTAAAACATGGTATTTTAATGAGTGCTGGCAGGGCAAATTTTAATGCTGATGCAAAGTTTTATGTCCAGACTTTCTCAAAAATATTAAATGGAGCTAAACCAGGGAGTCTTCCTCAGGAATTTGCAAGTCCTCTTAAAATAGCTGTGAATTTGGAAAGTGCAAAAAAAGCAGGTTTCAGATTGCCAATAGATATCCTTTCAGGTGCATATGAGATACATGAAACAATAGCTGACATAGCTCAAAACATTAAAGAGATAGAGTAAAAGTTCATA
The DNA here is from genome assembly GCA_023140455.1 of Desulfobacteraceae bacterium. The sequence goes on from JAGLLQ010000082.1 coordinate 6,631, forward strand.
GAAAGACAGTTCAGGTAATAATTTGTATAAATATTTGGGAAATCGTAAATGTTTAAAACAATTCGATCAAAAATGCTCTTACTTGTTGTCTCGGTCATTACTCTCATTTCAGTGACATTGATATTTATTACAATCAGCAATTTTCAAAGAGAGATGACAGACCAGCATAAAAAATTCATCAAAGAAACTCTTTCTTCAACCATGCGTATTATTGATAATAAGTATAATGAGCTTTTATCATATGAAATTGATTTTATAAGTGATCAACGATCACTAATGGCAAATGTTGGAACAAGTATTCTTGCCATGATTGACTCTTTTTATGATTTGCAGGATAAAGGTTTGCTTTCTGAAAAGCAGGCTAAAGAACTTTGTCTTATTGAATTAAGAGAGTATCGTTATCAAAATGATAAATATTTTTTTGCCTATGACATGAACCTGATTGGATTGTCACATCCTGATAAAGAGATGATTGGTGAAAGATGGTCAGGGTTTGAGGATCTGAAAAAAAGAGATGCCTTAGATTCGATCAGAGATGCAATACAAACTGAAAAAAGTATTTTTACTGTTTTTATGTGGCCACGGCTTAAAGGCAAGAGACAGGTAAAACAGATGGGTTATTTCTTATATTATCCTAAATGGAAATGGATTGTTGGAACTACGTATGAGTTGGGACATCTTGAAAAAATTTCTCTGAATAAAGAAAAAAACACTCTTGTTTATATTAATAAAACAATAAGTAAGATGAAATTGAACAACACTGGTTGCATTTTTATTTTTAATGGTTCGGGTAAAATAATAATTCATACTTCTGACATGAATAATCTTGAGCGGCACCATGCTGGAGAAACAATCAACAAATTGGTGCAAGAGCGGTTAATAAAAGCAGCTGATGACCCTGAAACATCAATTGAATATTTTTGCAGCAAAAAGGATCAAAAAGATAAGATAAATATTGCCTATGTTAATTATTATAAATACATGGATTGGTATGTTGTCGCTCTTGCTGATAAACAAGCATTACTAAAACCTGTTTCTGATATTGCAAAGAAACAGTATTTGATTCTTTTGATAGTTTTATTTTTTGGAATTGCAGTTGCTGTTTTTATTAGTAGGAAAATATCCTACCCTCTTTCATTGCTAACTCGATATTCTATAAATTTATCAAATAAAGATTTGAAGGTAAGGGATAATAAATTCCTGGAATCTATTAGATCAGAAAGCCAAAGTGATGAAATTAAGCAATTAGCAAATGCGTTTGCCTACATGGAATCAGAACTTGGAAAAAATATCAGGAATTTAGAAGATTATCAGAAAAATTTGGAAGAACTGGTCGACATAAGAACAAAAGAACTGACAGATACAAATAAAAGCTTAAAAAATGAGATTGTTGAACGGAAAAGGGCTGAGCAAAAGCTTAGTGAAAGTGAGAAAAAATACAGGTATCTTTTTGTGAATGCTCCATCAGGAATGTTTGAAGTTGATTTGGTTCACAGCAGGTTTGTCAGTGTTAATGAAATTATGTGTGAATATTCAGGCTACTCAGAGCATGAATTTCTCTCCATGAATCCTTTGGATCTTTTAACAAAAGAGAGTAAAGACCTTTTTGTAGATAGGTTTGAAAAAGTATCTGCAGACAGGAGATTAACTGATAGTGTTGAATACAATATAGTAAAAAAAGACGGTCAAGAATTGTGTGTTCTTTTGAGTAATGATTTTATCTATGAAAAAGAGCAGTTGATAGGGGCAAGGGCTGTTGCTCATGATATAACTGATCGTAAACAGGCTGAAGAAGAGAAAATACATGCTCAGAAAATTGCGGGTGAAAATGAAAAACTTGCATTGGTTGGGCAGATAGCAGGAAAGATGGCACATGATTTTAATAATGTTTTAGGTGTTATAATGGGGAATACTGAACTCTCACTTATTGAGTGTGAAGAAATTGAAACCAGAAAGACACTGGAGTTGATTTTAGAGCAGACATTGCGAGGGAAAAATTTAACAAAGAATCTTGTTGCATTTGCCAAGGATCAGGAACTAAAGCAGGAATTCTTTATGATTAATGAAAAAATTGATCTTGTTTTAAACCTGTTAAAAAAAGACCTTGAAGGGATTGAACTTTTTAAAGAAAATGCATCAGGATTGGCTGAACTGCTTGCTGATCCAGGGATGATAGAGCATGCTCTTGTAAACCTGATCTACAACTCAATCCATGCTTTAAGCATCGTTGAAGACCCAAGGATCACCATTAGAACATACAGCTTTACAGGCAATATCTGTTTTGAGATTGAAGATAATGGCTGCGGGATCCCTGAAGAATATCTTGAGAGAATATACGAGCCTTCTTTCACTTTAAAGGGCATTAAAGATGTGACAAGTTCATATAAAAAGCATATTAAGGGAACCGGATACGGTATGTCTAATGTAAAAAAATATATTGAACAGCACAAAGGTAATATTAAAGTTGCTTCAGAGCCTGCCTATGGTACAAAATTTACTGTTTGCCTGCCTGTAATAACTAAAGAATCAATAGAAGAGAGAAAGAATTAATATAACCCTTGTTATAATTCCTTTTTAAATTTGTCTGTCATCAAACGTTCATATAGCAGAGGGGAAAATCTTGATACCAGGTATCCGATTTTCCCCATGAGAGTGAGAACAAGAATGGGCTTTTGTTTCATCATCCCTTTAACTATCTGCTTTGCAACGTTTTCAGGAGAGTCTTCTTTGCCGATTTTAGTTTGTTCATGTGTGGCAATATTCCCGTCACCGCCCAAGGCTCTTGTCTGGAGATTTGTTCTGATAAAGCCCGGGGCAACAATCATGACGTGAACTCCTTTATGCTTCAGTTCGCATCTTAAAGAAGTAAACAAACCGTGCAGAGCATGTTTGCTTGCGCTGTATCCGGTTCTTCCCAATAAAGGTGCCACACCGGCAATGGATTCGTTTACAATGATCATTCCTTTTGTTTGAATGAGGCTTGGGAGAGATGCTTTAGTACAATATAAAGACCCAAAAAAGTTGACATCCATAACTTTTTTAAACACAGAAATATCTGTCTTCTCAAACAGTCCTCTTTGGGTTATACCTGCATTGTTAAATAAGATATCAATCTGTCCATACTTATTTATTACTTCATTAATTGAAGATTTACATGATTTTTCATCAGTTACATCACAGGGCAGGGCAAGGATATCAAACCCCTGTTTTAAAAGGAGCTGCTCCTGGGTTTCAAGTCCTGCCTCGTCAGAATCAAGCATGACGATTTTAGCGCCTTGTTTTGCAAGTTCTATGCATGTGGCAAGACCAATTCCCGAGGCACCACCAGTAATAACAGCAACTTTATTTTTAAATGCAGTCTTCATAAGTACTTATCAGGCCTTATTTAATTCATGGCTTACTTCATTCCCAGGCAGCTTTCTACGGCTAAAGATAAAGGCGGTTACTAATCCTGCAAAAATATGCCATATTCCCCACCAGCCAACAAGAACAGCCATTCCACCAAGACCGTCAAAAAAATTAAATACTAATACAAGGCCTAATGCTGAATTCTGGATTCCAACTTCGATACAGACTGCCCTGCAATCTTTTTCATCAAGTTTTAATAATTTGCCTGACCAATATCCTATATTTAATGCAAGGGCATTATGGATAAGCACAGCAAGCATAATCATACCAATAACATTTAAAAAGTGTTGCCAGTTTGCAGTAAGAGCACCGCAGACAATGATTATGAGAAAGATAAGCGAAAAAATTTTGAATGGTTTTTTTACTCTCTTTGCAAAAGCAGGGAAATAGTGCCCGACAGACATACCAACTATCAGGGGTATTCCAAGAATTAAAAAAACTGTGATAAAAACATCCA
>JAGLLQ010000083.1 GCA_023140455.1 Desulfobacteraceae bacterium
CCCCAGAAAGAAATATTAAAAGGGGTCATGAAGATTGCAGCAATGGTTGAAACAGCAGTCATACTGATGGATAGAGCTGAATTACCATTGGAAAGATAGGTCATTATATTTGAAAGATTGCCACCGGGGCATGCTGCAACAAGCATCATCCCAAGGGCAATGGATGGATGAGGTTTAATGACCAAAACTAGCAAAAAAGTGAAAGCCGGCAGGAGAAGAAATTGTGCCACAAGTCCAATCAGAGGTGCTTTAGGGCTTTGGGCGATTCGTTTAAAATCATCAAACCTAAGCTCCAGAGCAACCCCAAGCATCATCAAACCAATGGCAGTATTTATAATTGCAATTCCTGTGGGATTCAAATTAAGTCGTATCTGATCAATGGCTACAGGATCCATCTTCGTCCTCCCTTATTTTAAATATTTATGCTTTATATGCTCCTACATTTGCCAGCATTTCGCTTGCCGGGCTTACAGTGGTTGGATCTGTCATCACATTGATACAGCAGACCTTTTTTGAAGCAAATGCTTCTTTTAATGCAGGTTTGATATCTTTAGGGTCTTCAATAAAAAATCCCTTTCCTCCAATAGCTTCTACCATTTTATGATAATCTACTTTTCCTATAAAAGTTCCATCTTCAATAGCATGACCAATGCGCAGTTCCTGACTGTGGCGTATCATGCCCCAGCCTAAGTCATTGGAAATAACAACAACAATAGGAAGATTTTTTCTGATAGCTGTTTCAAATTCCATGAAATTAAAGCCCACGGAACCGTCTCCGGTAACCAGACAGACCCGGTTATCAGGGTTTAGCAGTTTTGCAGCATTTGCATAGGGCAGTCCAACAGCCAAAGACCCGAAAATACCATAATCAAGATATCTTCCTGGATTATTTGCTGTCCGGGTCATTTCCATCCATGTGGTAGTATCTCCACCATCTGCCACAACAATATCTGTTTCTTTACTCATGAATTCATTAACTTCCTTAGAAAGGCGTAAGGGATGAATCGGAGTATTATCAGACTGCCAGTTAAGTTGCGCCAGGTCTTTACTCTCTTTATGAGCTATGGTGAGTTTCTCAACCCAGGAAGAGAAATTTGTTTTTAATTCATCACTGATATTTTTATCATTAATAAGCTTATTGCATGATTGTAGAAACCCTTTTACATCACTGACAACAGGAAGATCAACACTCCTGTTTCTGCCGATTTCTTCAGGTTCGATATCCACCTGGGCAATTTTAGCTGCCGGATTAAAAATATCTCCAAAAAGATAATAAAGAGAGATTCTGGAACCAAGAATAATAATCAGATCAGTCTCAATATATGCTGCAAACCCGCAGCCTGGGCGAACACAAACTGCTCCTTCAAAACAGAGAGGATGGTCATCCGGGACCATTCCCCTGCCAGACAGAGCAGTGAACAGAGGTATGCCTGATTTTTCAATAAAAGTTTTAAGTTCTTCTTGGGCATCTGCCTGCCAGGTTCCTGTTCCGGCAATTACAACAGGATTTTTAGCATTCTGTATCATCTCAATCAATTTTGATGCCTTTGCAGGATCAGTCGGATTTGAAATAATATCAGTATGAGTATATTTGACCTCGCTTTTTTGGATTGGTGCATTTAGTACATCTACCGGGAACTCAAGGTAAACAGGTCCTGGTCTGCCGCTCTGGGCAATCCTGAATGCAAGATCAACATATTCATTTACACGCTCTGCCTTTTGACAAACAAGAGCTTTTTTAACCATTGGTTTTATCACTGCTTCCTGGGGCATATCCTGGAGATCAAGTTTTTCTTTATTATTAAGACCAACACAGCCTGCAATCAAGACAAGCGGGGTATTTGAAAAATGAGCACTGGCAATACCGGTCAATGCATTGGTAAAACCAGGACCTGCTGTAACCATTGC
>JAGLLQ010000084.1 GCA_023140455.1 Desulfobacteraceae bacterium
AAAAAATACTTGTAGTTGATGATGATTCTGTTCATGGAATGATGCTTAAAACCTTGATAGAAGATTGGGGATATGAAATTCACCTGGCAGATGATGGAACAACAGGTGTAGATATGGTCAAAGGTCAATCTTTTGATTTAGTTCTTCTGGACATGAAGATGAAAAAGATGTCCGGAATGGAAGCTTTGCAGCACATAAAAAATTATAATCCTTCTTTGCCTGTGGTTATTATGACAGCCTATTCGTCAGTTCAGACTGCGGTAAAGACATTGAAAATAGGTGCCTATGACTATTTGACCAAGCCCCTTGATTTTGACAAGCTGAAACTTACCCTGGAGCGCCTATTTGAAAGAATTTTTTTAAAAAAAGAAAACAAAAATTTAAAGTCCCGGCTCAAAGAAAAAACAATTATCCACGACATTATCGGAAAAAGCCCTGCAATACTATCTTTATTGGACACTATCCAGATGGTGGCTCCCACCGATGCCAATGTACTAGTAATAGGAGAATCCGGAACAGGCAAGGAACTAGTCTCATCTGCCATTCATTTTAATTCTTCAAGAAAAGATCAGCCATTTGTCAGGATCAATTGTGCTGCCATAACAGAGACCTTGCTCGAATCAGAGCTTTTTGGTCATGAAAAAGGTTCTTTTACTGGTGCTGACAAAAAAAGAAAAGGTAAGTTTTTATTGGCAAATAAAGGCAGTATCCTTTTAGATGAAATTGGGGAAATGAGCATTACAATGCAGGCAAAGCTGTTGCGGGTAATTCAGGAAAAAGAAATTACGCCTGTGGGAAGTGACGAGAACATTAAGACAGACGTGAGAATTATTGCCTCAACCAATAAAGATTTAAAAAGTATGTCTGAACAGGGAGGCTTTCGTCAGGATTTATATTTTCGCCTCAATGTTGTAAGCATTACGATTCCACCTTTGAGAGAAAGAAAAGAGGATATTCCAACTCTTGCCCTGCATTTTCTAAAGTTATTTTTAAAAAAAAACAACCGAGACATCAAAGGATTTTCTCCGGATGCCATGGATGCCATGATCCACTCTGAATGGGAAGGCAATGTCAGAGAACTGATGAATAGTGTGGAAAGAGGTGTGGTTCTTGCCAGATCCGACTATATCTGCCCAAAAGATCTTTCATTCGCCCAAACAGAGGGTAGTAATAATATAGAAGCTGGCATGGAACCTGGCAACACAAGTCTTTCACATATAGAAGAAAAAGCCATACTTTCAACTTATGAAGCAGCCAAGGGCAATAAAAGTGAAACAGCCAGACGACTTGGAATTACAAGAAAAACTTTACTAAAAAAGTTAAAGCTGTATACAAAAAATGATTAAACTTTATCTGAAAGCTTTATGATTGCATTAATACCTAATCTGTTTTTTATTGATTCTAAAATCTTTTGAGCTTCTTTTTTATCTGCAAATTTTCCTACTCTTACGATGTGTAATATTGTGCCATCGCTTTTTTTGAATTCAAACAGCCATGTATCATACCCTTGATCTAAAAGTCTTTTAACCATTTTCTCAGCATTTGTTTGAACCAGAAATGCTCCGACCTGCACTGTATAAAATTTTCCTCCAATATTATTTTTGCTCTTATTAATTGTTTGAAGATTATCGAGTTGTTGTTGGGCATATTTTTTTTCAGGATGCTTTTCCAAAGCTTTTGCATAATTTTCTTTAGCTTCACTTAACTTGCCGGTCTTTACAAGCATATCCCCCTTAAAGCACAGTCCCCAATAAAAATCAGGCTTAAGTTCAAGTGTAAAAGAAAGATCCTCAATTGCTTTTGCATAATTTTTAAGTGAAGCATTGGCAAGAGCTCTGTTAAAATAAAATATATACTGGCTGGTATCAAGCGAGATCTCTTTATCATAATAAAAAACAGCTTTTTGGAAATTTTTTTTCTGATACCAGGCTGCTCCAAGATTACTGTACAATCCTTTGAGTTCAGGATTAATGGCTGCAGCTTTTTCAAAATCTTCAATTGCCAGATCATTTTTTTTTAACTTCATATAGGATACACCACGATTTTTAAAAGTCTTAGCATTACCAGGATCCAATTGTATTGATTGTGTAAAATAGCCAACTGCCTCCTGATGCTTTCCCTGCTGAAGCATTCTCACTCCCTGTTCAAAAAATTCTCTGGATGAACTTGCGTAAGAATTAATAAAAAATATGTTACAAAACAAACAAAGACTAACAATAAATAAGGCTATTTTTTTCATTTTATACCCCCATAATAAAAATATTTATATGATACTTTATAAAACGATACTCCCAAGTTCAATACAAATTTTCCCTTTACACGAACAATCTGATTTGATTATAGTAAATATTTTATGGCCTATGAACAGGAGTAATAATGGAAAGATGCGCGTGGTCAACTACTGAACAAATCTATATTGATTATCACGATACTGAATGGGGCGTTCCAGTATATGATTCTGAAGCTTTATTTGCAAAACTGATTCTGGATGGTTTCCAGGCAGGTCTTTCATGGATTACGATTCTTAAAAAAAGAGATGCTTTTTACAAGGCATTTGACAATTTTGATCCTGAAATAATTGCCAGGTATAATCAAACAAAGATAAACAGCTTACTTAAAGACAAGCGCATTGTCAGAAACAAACTTAAAGTTAATGCAACGGTGACTAATGCAAAAGCCTTTCTTGAATATGAAAAAACCACAGGGTCTTTTTCCGACCTGCTCTGGTCATTTGTTGATGGACAACCTTTAGTTAACAAATGGGCTTCAATGGAACAAGTGCCGGCAAATTCCAAAGAATCTGATGCAATGAGCAAAGAATTGAAAAAGCTTGGGTTTAAGTTTACAGGCAGCACCATCTGCTATGCTTTTATGCAGGCTGTGGGCATGGTAAATGATCATCTTGTTACCTGTTTCAGGCATGAAGAGTTAAAATAGCCTATTCTCGCATGGAGGATTTACAATACCCTTGGGCAATCTTACCAAATAAAATCAAGGCTTTTGTTTCATAGCATCCTCTACAAATGAAAGGATCGCTTTTACTTCCTTATTTAACAGGGTTTGAGCCAGGGGATCCTGCCAGTTTTCAGTTTTCAGGGCATGGCTGATTTTATTTGCGGTTTCAGCCTTCAGGCTCTGTTTAATTTGCACAAAAGGTTTGTTAGGTGTGTCAATCCAGAGACAAATAATCTCTTTTGCCCTGTTAATAAGGTCTTTTTCCTCAACCACCTCATCCACCATTTTCATTTCCAGAGCAGTATCAACTCCAACCATTTCTCCGAAATACATAACATTCCGATAACACATGTCCGAATCCAATCCAAACCTGACTATTGAAGACTGGGCAATGGTAAGGCTTAAACCAATTTTGATCTCGCTCATTCCCAATTTTATCTTGGGATGATTTTTTACAATTCTGTAATCCGATGCCATGGCAAGTATCAGTCCCATTGCAGCTGCATGACCGTTAAGAGCACAGACCACAGGCTTTTTACAGGTAAAGTAATCCAACAGGGTTTTTTCTTCCTCTTCAAAAAATGAAATTACATCCTCTGATTTTTCAAAATCTATAAATATAGGCAGGCTGAAACCACTTGAAAAAAATCGACCTTTTCCAGTAAGAATAAGCCCTTTAAGATCATCATTTTCATTAACCTCATCCACAATAGCCTTTAATTGGCGTAAAGTGTCAATGGTAATAGAATTGGTTGCCCCTCCAGTCAAACAGGCAATAACAATATTATCCTGAATTTCTTTTTTCAACATAGTGAATCCTTTTTATATTTTAAATTTCTTCTCTATTAAAATAGCCATTACATTCAGTTACAGATCTTCTACTGATATCAAAATATATATGATGCCCCCGCTCATTGCAACTCTTATAAGCTGTCAACAAATCTGCATAAAAACTTGTAACCCAAGTAATCAAATCAGAATCGCAACATGTGTTTTAGAACCTGTGTATTAATTTCATGCAAGGGGTCAGGAACATACTTGATCCCTTGAGTAACAGCCTGAAAATACTCCTTTCAATAAAAACAGCTTGAAAAAAGTGTCTGTTTTTGCTTAACCACATCATTTATGGTTGATTTAAACTTGTGTTACAAATTATAAATGTATATAGTCTAAGTTCTTGAATTAACAACAAATGATTAGAGGGGGAATATGAAGATACAGAAGATTGATCACCTTGGTATTGCGGTTTCAAGCATTGAGTCTGGGAAAAAGTTCTGGCAGGATGTAATGGGTCTTGAACTTGAAGGCACTGAAACAGTAGAGGAACAGAAAGTTACAACTGCATTTATGCCGGTTGGAGAAAGTGAGGTTGAGCTTTTAGAATCAACTTCTCCTGATGGTCCTGTTGCAAAATATATTGAAAAAAAGGGCGCGGGCTTGCAGCATGTTGCTTTTAGAGTTGAGAATATTGATGAGGCTCTTGCCGAACTTAAAGAAAAAGGTGTTAAACTTATAGATCAAACACCTCGAAATGGTGCTGGCGGAGCAAGGATTGCTTTTCTCCATCCCAAAGCAACCGGCGGCATACTTGTGGAATTATGTGAGAGAAATAATTGAGAATAACTTGTTTATGAAAGGTTAAGATTATGTCTGACAAAACCCCTATTGACACCTGGAAAGAAATTGCTGAAAAACAACTTAGAGGTAAACCTCTTGGTTCATTAAACAAAACAACTCCTGAAGGTATTGAAATAAAACCGCTTTATACTGCTGAAGATCTTGAAAACATTGAATTTAATAATTCCATACCAGGAGCTGAACCTTTTGTAAGAGGTCCCATGGCAACCATGTACGCAGGTCGCCCATGGACTATCAGGCAATATGCAGGCTTTTCAACTGCAAAAGAATCAAATGAGTTCTACAGGAAAAACCTTGCAGCAGGTCAGAAAGGTCTTTCAGTAGCTTTTGACCTTCCCACCCATAGAGGGTATGACTCAGATCACCCAAGAGTCTCAGGTGATATAGGCAAAGCAGGAGTTGCTGTTGATTCTGTTGAAGA
>JAGLLQ010000085.1 GCA_023140455.1 Desulfobacteraceae bacterium
AACTCAAAACAATACGCTTGAATAAAAAAAAAGAAGTTTTAACGGAGCAAAAAATGATTAGTCGCAAAACAGAATCATTTACCGATTTACATATTTTTCTTGGCGTTATTGCAACACTTATTATCATCGGTTTTGTTTTTGTTTTTTCATCTAGCTCTGTATATGCTCTAGAAAAATTCGGCTCTTCTTATTACTTTGTAAAAAAACAGATTATCGGCTTTATTATTGGCCTGGCTGCCTTCTTTTTTATTCGCATACTTCCAATAAAACTTATAAAATTTTTAGTACCGTTTACATTTTTAACAACCCTTACTTTAACCGCAATGACAAAGTTACCACAATTTGCCGTACGTATTCATGGTTCTAGTAGGTGGCTAAAACTATTTGGTTTTACGTTTCAACCAAGTGAGATCCTTAAATTTTCTCTGATTGTGTATGTTGCCTATTTTATTTCCAAAAAACAGGCCGTTATCTCTTCTTTTTTTAAATCTTACCTTCCTCTTTTATTTATTATCGGCTTAACAAGCCTCGTCCTTCTTTCTCAGCCAGATTTTGGTTTAACGGTAACCATATGCTGCACTATTTTTATTCTTTTATATGTAGCTCACTTTCCACCACAGTATTTACTCTCAACATTAATCTGCTTAATCCCTGCAGGAATAACATTAATTTATTTAAAACCATATCGATTTAAACGAATATTGACCTTTTTAAATCCATGGGCAGATCCAAAGGGATCAGGTTTTCAGATTATTCAATCTCTCATTGCAATAGGATCTGGAAGCTTTTGGGGAGTTGGGGTTTCACACTCACGGCAAAAGTTTTTTTATTTGCCAATGCAACACACTGATTTTATTTTTTCAATAATTGGTGAAGAACTCGGTCTAATAGGTGTTCTCACAGTTTTCATTCTTTACAGTATAATACTGATAAGAGGAGCAAAAATTGCAAGAGCCTCAGATAACATTTTTGGAAGTATGATTGCAGCAGGTTTAACAATAAGCCTTGCATTACAGGTTATCATAAACACAGGGGTTGCCTTGGGAACATTACCGACAAAAGGGCTTACTCTTCCATTTTTAAGTTATGGCGGAACATCTCTTCTCATAAACATGGCAGCAATGGGCATCTTAATTAATATAGGAGCATCAGTAAAAGATGACTGATCAAAAAATCAATATATTAATTGCCGGTGGAAAAACAGGAGGCCATTTATTTCCTGGTATTGCCATTGCCCAGGCTCTTAAAACTGAAAATATTAATGTGAGAATCCTTTTTGCCGGCATAGGCACTGATTTTGAAACAAAAGTAATAAAGAATTTTGGATTTAGCTATGCAAAACTATATTCGAGACCAGTAAAAGGAAGAAATCCTTTGAGTCTTATATTTTCCTTAGGCATAATTCCTCTATCCATTATTCAGGCGTTACTCATTATTAAACGATTTAAACCCGCTATGGTAATAGGAACTGGTGGATATTCTTCATTTGCGGTAGTTGCAGGCGCATGGCTTGTTGGGATCCAGACAGCTATTCAGGAGCAGAACACCATACCGGGTCTGACAAACAGAATGCTTTCAAAAATTGTAAGTTTAATATTCTTAAATTTTAAAGAAACAAAATTATTATCTGAAAAAAAAGGTGCTGTCCATACTGGCAATCCTGTCAGGAAAATCACAAAAGACACAGATGAATCTGACTTGAGCAAAACAATAGACAAAGAAAAATTCACTCTTCTTATATCCGGTGGAAGCCAGGGAGCAAGCAGTATTAATAAAGCCGTTCTTGAAGCCTTAAATCTCATGGATAATATAAAAAAGTATAATATTATCCATCAAACAGGAAAAAATGATGAAGAACAAATTCAGGCACAATATTCAAATTTGCGAATTAAAAATGTCATTGTAAAAGCATTTTTCAATAATCTCGGGCTTTACCAGGATATTGCTGATCTTATTATTTGCCGAGCAGGCGCTGGAACAATATCTGAAATCAATTTAAAAGGTCTTCCGGCAATTTTAGTACCCTATCCCTATGCTGCTGATGATCACCAGACAAGTAATGCAAATGAGCTTACAAAAACTGGAGCTGCAATAATAATTAAGGATAAAGATCTAACAGGGCAGATTGTTAAACAGCATATTGAATCCTTAAAAAATAATAAAGAGCAACTTGTAAAGATGGGCAAGGCATCTTTGAGCATGGCAATGCCTGATGCTGATATTAAAATTGCTAAAACAATATTAAATATGACTTTAAAACAAGGAATATAATGTACCAGAAATCATATCAAATACATTTTGTAGGAATCGGCGGGATCGGTATGAGTGGCATTGCAGAACTTCTTATAAGCCTCGGGTACAAAGTTTCAGGTTCTGACATTAAATCATCAGCCATAACTGAAAGGCTTAAAAATCAAGGCGCGACGATTTTCATCAAGCACAAAAAAGAACAAATAAAAGGTGCAAGTGTTGTTGTAACCTCCAGTGCAATATCTGATAATAATCCCGAGGTTGTTCAGGCAAAAGAGGATTCTATCCCAATAATCCCAAGAGCAGAAATGCTTGCAGAACTCATGAGAATCAAATATTCAATTGCAGTTTCAGGAGCACATGGTAAAACCTCAACTACTTCAATGGTCTCAGAAATACTTAATACCGCAGGACTTGACCCAACTGTAATTATAGGGGGGCTCTTAAAAAGCCTTGATACAAATGCTCTCCATGGTAAAGGAGATTTTATTGTTGCAGAAGCAGATGAAAGCGACGGGTCTTTTCTTAAATACAGCCCTGCTATTGCGATTGTTACAAACATTGATTTAGAACATCTTGATTATTATAAAGATATAGATGACATAAAAGATAAATTTATTCAGTTTATCAATTCAATTCCTTTTTATGGACTCGCAATACTCTGCCTTGACAATGAACATGTTCAAAACATCCTGCCAAGCATAAAGGCTCGATTTACAACATTTGGCATGACAGCTCAGGCTGATCTTCAGGCAAAAAATATTTATTTCAAAAACAATAAGAGCTTTTTCACTGTTATTCACAACAAAGAAAAACTAGGTGAAATAAGTCTCAATCTTGCAGGCAAACATAATATTTCTAATGCATTAGCAAGCATTGCAACAGCACTCGAATTAGATATAGATTTTAAAATTATTAAAACGGCTCTGGAAAAGATAGAAGGTGTAAAACGACGGCTTGAAATTAAAGGCAAAAAAAATGGAATCATAGTCATGGATGATTATGGTCATCATCCAACTGAAATCAAGGCAACTCTCGATGCTGTGAGAGAATGCTATTCAGAAAAACGGATTATTGTTCTATTTCAACCACATAGGTACACAAGAACAAAAGAGTTGTTTGATGATTTCACAAGGTCGTTTTATCGCTCTGATATTTTGATTCTTCTTCCTATCTATGCAGCAAGTGAAAAAGAAATTAAAGATGTAAATTCTGAAAAATTAAAACAAGGGATAAAAGCACATGGCCATAAGAATGTATCCTATGCTGCTGATTTTGAAAAAGCCTTATCTATATTAACAAAAACATTAAAAAAGGATGATTTGGTTTTAACTCTTGGTGCCGGTGATATTTACACTCTTGGTGAAAAACTATTGGAGAAATTATAGGTAGAATGGAAAGAATAGCAAAATTGAAAGATTCCTATAAAAAGCTCAAAGAAGATTTCAATCTTTTGTCAGATGAGCCAATGAAGAACCACACTTCAATAAAAGTCGGCGGTCCTGCTGATCTTTTTGCTATGCCTGAAACAAATGGTGAATTTATTAATCTTATTACTTTTTCATCTAAAAACAATATTCCTTTAACCATAATAGGAGATGGAACAAATCTTCTTATCAAAGACAACGGCATTAGAGGGCTTGTTATCTCAACAAGCAAATTAAATCAAGAAATAAAGACAACCAAAATTGATTCTAACTCATTTAAAGTAACTGCCGGGGTTGGAACAAAACTTTCAACGCTTTGTAAATATGTAATGAAAAACAATTTTCAGGGTTTTGAATTTGCAATAGGGATTCCAGGTACTATTGGAGGTGCTGTAATTATGAATGCAGGCACTCCTGATGGTTCGATTTCAAAATTTGTAGACTCAATTAAAATTGTTACAAATCAGGGAGAAGTGAAAACATTAAAAAAAAATGATCTCAAGTTTTCATATAGAAAACTTAATAATAAGGGAATCATTATTGAAGTTTCACTCTTTTTCAAAAAAGGGAAATCAATAGAAATAAAGTACCTTTTTGAAAAAAATCTTAACTATAAAAAAACAACACAACCTTTATCTTCTAATAGTGCTGGATGTATTTTTAAAAATCCTGGATCCGGTTATCCTGCTGGGAAATTGATAGACATGGCAGGGCTGAAAGGTGAAAAAATTGGAGATGCTATGATATCAAATAAACATGCAAATTTTATTGTTAATCTTGGCAATGCCAAATGCGAAGATATTTTACAATTAAAAGAGCTGATTAAAAAAAAAGTTTTAAATCTTTACTCAGTAGAACTTCAAACAGAGATTATAATTAAAAGCGAATAAAAATGAAAAAAAACAGGTATAAGGATAAGTCAAAAAAAACTGTTAGTACGAACTTCGTTTCAAAGCCATTAATTATTTTATTAATTCTTTGCATAACCAGTATTGCTTTAATATATACCTATGATTTTATAATACAGTCTACCTACTTTACTATTAAGAAAATCCATATAAACGGAAATAACAGAGTTAAAAGCCAGTCAATAATCAATCTTGCAAAAATAGAAAAAAACAATAATATCCTCTCGTTAAATCTTGCTTTATTACAAAAAAGAATTCTTAGTCATCCATGGATTCAAAATGTGTCTTTAAAAAGATCATTTCCCTCTTTACTCTCAATAAGACTAACCGAAGAAATACCTCTTGCCATAGTAAAAATTGAAAACATTGCTGAAATTCTGATAAATAGTGAAGGTAAACCATTTAAAGAATATGAACCTGACCTAGACAAACTAAGCAACCTGCCTATAATTACAGGGCTTGAGCTCATCGAGTCAGAAGGTACTTTTATTTTTAAAGGTCCGCTTTTCAATTCTGTACTAAAAGTACTTGGTATGAATAGCTTTGGTAAAATTCACCAAGTTAATGCTGATAAAAACATGGGTATTTCAATTGAAACAGAGCACTTTAATAAACAAATTTCAATGCGACTCGGCTTTTATGACTTTCAAAGTAAAGCTTATAAAGCTGAACAAATAACAAATTATTTTAAGCATCATTTAATAAACAAAGAAATCTGCACCTTTGATCTTTATGATCCTGAGAATGTGCTTGTTAAATCAAAAGATAAAGATGCTCTGCATAATCTAACAAAAGGAGGTGTCTAATGCAGGGAAACGAAAATATTGTAGCAGGTCTTGATATCGGGACTACCAAGATATGCGCAATTGTCGCTGAAGTATTTGAAGGGGAAGTCAATATTATCGGGGTTGGTTCCAATCCTTCGACCGGTCTTCGTAAGGGATCAATCGTTAATATCGAAGCGACAGTTAATTCCATTAGAAAAGCTGTTGAAGAAGCTGAGATAATGGCAGATTGTGAGATCTCAGCAGTATTTGTTGGAATTGCAGGCAATCATATCCAGGGACATAACAGCCATGGATTGATTGCTATTAAAGGAAGAGAGATTACTCAGGCTGATGTTGACCGTGTAATTGATGCTGCAAAATCTGTGGCAATCCCTACAGATCGTGAGATTATCCATATTATCCCCCAGGAATTTATTGTAGATGATATGGAATCAATCCAGAACCCGATAGGCATGACTGCTGTAAGGCTTGAAACCAAAATACATATTGTTACAGGAGCTGTCTCTGCTGTAAGAAATATCATAAAATGCTGCCATAAGGCAGGCCTTGAAGTATGTGATATTGTCTTAGAGTCTCTTGCATCCGGAGAAGCTGTTCTTACAACTGAAGAGAAAGAGTTGGGTTGTGCCCTTGCAGACATTGGAGGAGGAACTACTGATCTTGCAATTTTTAAAGATAATAATATCAAATACACTTATGAATTAACACTTGGTGGACACAATCTTACAAATGACATCTCTGTTGGATTAAGGACTCCGCTTACAGAAGCTGAAAAAATTAAGCTTCAGCATGGAACCTGTCTTGCTACGAACATCAATAGAGGAGAGACAATAGAGGTTCCTGGTGTTGGTGAAAGACCACCCAAGAAACTCTCAAAAAATATTCTTGCAGAAATTCTGGAACCAAGAATAGAAGAAATCTTCTCTCTTCTTAAAGAGGAAGTATATAAAAACGCTCTTGAAAACTCATTTCCTTCAGGACTTGTGTTGACAGGTGGTACTGTAGTTCTTGATGGACTTGCAGAAATTGCTGAATCTGTTTTTAATGCACCTGTTAGGATTGGAGAACCTAACCAGATAGGAGGACTTAAAGACATAGTGAAAAACCCGATGTATGCAACCGGAGTGGGGCTTGTCATCTTTGGGAGTCAGGCAACTGAAAATCATGACTTTAAAGAAACGAATGATAACAGTGTTTCAAAAATCTTAAAAAGAATGAAGCAGTGGTTTAAAGACATAATTTAACATTAAAAATAAAAATTAATATTTTTTAACCTTGGAGGTGGAATAATGACTTTTTCTTACGTAGACAATGAAAACTCAGCAAAAATTAAAGTAATCGGCGTTGGTGGAGCAGGTGGTAATGCAGTTAATAATATGATTTCCGCAGGACTGAAAGGTGTAAAATTTATTGTAGCTAACACAGATGCACAGGCACTTAACAATTCTAAAGCAGAAATAAAGATTCAGCTTGGGCCTCAACTGACCCAGGGCCTTGGTGCAGGTGCAAACCCTGATATAGGGAGAGAAGCTGCACGTGAAAATATTGATGAAATACGTGAAGCGCTTCAGGGTAGCCACATGGTATTTATCACAGCAGGGTTTGGCGGAGGAACTGGAACCGGAGCCGCGCCTGTTATAGCAGAAATATGCAAAGAATTAGAAATTTTAACAGTTGCAGTAGCTTCAAAACCCTTTTCCTTTGAAGGGAAGAAAAAAGAAAGACAGGCATTAGTAGGTCTTGAAGAACTTCAGGGCATAACCGATACAGTTATTACAATACCTAATGACAGACTCAGAGGGATTGCTCCCAAAGGTGCAAAAATGCTGGATATGTTTATTAAAGCAGATGAAATTCTCCACCATTCTGTAAAGGG
>JAGLLQ010000086.1 GCA_023140455.1 Desulfobacteraceae bacterium
AATACTTTAGCCCTGATGCCTTTTTTGATAAGCCTGTAAATAAAGAAGTATTATTAAAAACCATCCAAGACCTGCTCTCTTAATTAAAAACTTGATGTAGGTAAAAGCCTTTGTATCAGGGCTTTCTCTCTAAAATTTCAAACATATTTATTTTTTAAATTTATAGCAGTTTTTTTAGTTGACTTAATCATATAAAAATAGTAGGAATATATCCGATAGTTTTAGTTGGTTATATAAAAACATTGTCAGAACTAATTAACCACAGGATTCAGGGGATTCGAACATGTCAAAACTAAAATCATTTCAGCTGATAATAATTGCAATAATTATCTTAATTGCCCTTCCTTTTATTGGACAAAGCAATATTAAAAATGTGATTAACCCAAAAGGTCCGGATGTGATTTCCATAGATCTCCCATCAGAATCTGATGGGGATGAAATGCCATCTGTTAATTTCATGCACACTCTTCATAATCAGGCTGCTGATAGCAAATGTACTGAATGCCACACACAAGAAGATGATACCTTTGTATTTAAATTTAAAAGAACAGAGGAACCTGCTTCAATGGAATTATATCATAACAACTGCATTAGCTGTCATATCAAAACCAAAGATAAAGGTAAAAAGGCTGGCCCCCTTGCAGCAGAATGCAGAAGTTGCCACGGTGCTGATACAAGAGTGTCGGATAAAGCAATTGAGTCGCCATGGACACAAATTGATTTTGATAAATCTCTCCATTTTATCCATACAACATCAAAATCAATTAAATCAACAATGCCATCCGAATCTGACAATTGCAGTTCCTGCCACCACAAATACAATGATAAAACCAAACAAATCTATTATGTTAAAGGGGAAGAAGAATCATGCATCTATTGTCATAAAGATAATACACAAGAAGATGTCCGCTCTTTGAAAGATGCTTCCCATGATTCCTGCGTTGCATGCCATACAAGCTTAAAAAATAAAGAAATCGCAGCAGGCCCGCTTACCTGTATCGGGTGCCACGATATTAAAGAGCAGGCAAAAATTAAAACTGCAGAGAATATCACCAGGCTGAAAAGAAATCAGCCTGATGCTGCATTGATTACAGGTCGGATATCTGAAGGGGAAAACCCCAAATATCTCATGAACCCTGTTGCCTTTAACCATAAATTACATGAATCCAAAACAAATGATTGTAAAACTTGTCACCACAATTCACTCAAGAAATGTAATGAATGTCATACGCCCAAAGGGAAAAAAGACGGGCAATTCATTCGCCTTGAACAGATCATGCATGATAAAGACTCAAATCGAAGCTGTATTGGATGCCATACAGAATTGACAAAACAGTCTGATTGTGCCGGCTGTCATGATGCAATGCCAAAACAACAGCTTAAAGATACTTCTTGTATAACTTGCCATAACACAGATACCAATAAAGTTATTACAAATACAGATGCACAAAAAAACCTTGCAGAAACAGTGGTTGCAAATCAATCAAACAATTATTCTATAGTCAAGGATGAAAAAATCCCTGAAAAAGTAATTATTAATGAATTAACTAATGAATATAAGCCAAGTGAGTTTCCACATCGAAAAGTAATAAAAGCTATTAGCAAACGAGTAGAAAAAAACAACATGGCCAAAGTGTTCCATAAAGATCAGCAAACACTTTGTATTGGGTGTCATCACAACAGTCCAAAATCCCTTGAGCCTCCAAAATGTGCATCATGCCACGGTAAAGATACTGATATCATCAATGGCAAACCACATTTAAAAGGAGCATATCATGGTCAGTGCATCACTTGTCATCAGAAGATGGAGGTAACACAGGTACTGCCAACAGACTGTAATAAATGTCATGAACAAAATAAGACCGCTAATTGATACAGGTAGAGGATAAATTATGGCTATTTCACGAAGAAAATTTCTAGGTTGTGTCGGTGCTGCTGCATTGGGGACCACCACAAGCGTCCTGGGCAAAGCTTATGGTGCCACCAACAAACATTTCAAAGGTCACCCGAATAGCTTGGGAGTACTCCATGATATTACAAAGTGTATTGGTTGCAGGAAATGTGAAGAGGCCTGCAATAAAGTTAACAAGCTTGCCCAACCCGAAAAACCCTTTGATGATTTATCAGTTTTAAATCAAAAAAGACGCACTGATAGCGACATATACACTGTAGTGAACAAATTCAAAGGTGACAATCCTGTCTTTGTAAAGAAACAATGCAACCACTGTCTTGAACCAGCTTGTGCTTCAGCCTGTTTTGTAAAAGCATTTAAAAAGACTAAAGCCGGTGCAGTTATCTATGATGAAAGCCTTTGTGTTGGATGTCGTTACTGCATGGTTGCCTGTGCTTTTGAAATTCCAGCCTATGAATATCACAAGGCCTTGACACCCAGAGTAACCAAATGCACCATGTGCCATCCCAGACTATTAGAAGGTAAGCTCCCGGGTTGTGTGGACGCATGCCCCAAAGAAGCATTGATATTCGGTGATCGCGATGAACTTATTAAATCTGCCTGGCAAAGAATTTACAAATACCCTGATCAATACACTGAACATGTATATGGTGAACATGAAATGGGTGGCACAAGTTGGCTATACCTTTCCAAACATCCTTTTTCAAAAGTTGGTATGAGAGAAGATCTTGGCAAAAAATCTGCACCGGAACTAACAGCAGGTCCTTTGTCTGCAGTTCCAATTATTGTAGGGCTTTGGCCGGTACTGCTTACAGGAGTATATGCAATCTCTAAACGTAAAGATAAAGTTGCCAAAGAAGAACAAGAAGTAGCTGTTGCAAATACAATTGCCCTGGCTAAAGAGGAAACTGAGAAAAAGCTTGCAGCTCAACAAGCAAAAATGGGAAAAGAGAAAACTGCAGCAATAGCAACTGAAGTTAAAAAAGCCCTTGAAGAAGCTGCTAAAAAAGCCCAAGAGGAAGAAGAGGCAAAAAAAACAGATGGAGCAGATGACAATGCCGCTTCTGAAGAACCCAGCAAGGAGAAAGAATAAATGGCTTTGGATAAACCTATCTTTA
>JAGLLQ010000087.1 GCA_023140455.1 Desulfobacteraceae bacterium
AAAAAAGGGAATGTTGTGGAAATAAACGATAACGCTTACATGGTTAAACATATAGATGTAAAAACTCCCTCAGCAAGGGGAGCTGTAACCCTTTACAAAATCAGATTCAACAACATCAAGACCAAACAAAAATATGAAGAGAGCTACAAGGGAAACGATATGCTCAATGAGGTAGCCCTCCAGAGAAGACCTGTACAATATCTATACCCCGACGGCGCCCTCCATGTATTCATGGACAGCCAGGAGTATTCCCAGTACATGGTAGAAGGGGATGCAATCGAAGATGAACTTGTCTGGATCACAGATGGGATGGAAGGCATAGTTGCTCTTATCATCGATGGAAACATGGTTTCCATTGAAATTCCATTGACCCTTGTTTTTGAAATATCGGAAACAGCTCCCGGCATCAAGGGAGCAAGTGCAACCGCAAGGACCAAGCCCGCAACCCTTTCAAACGGGGTTGAGATTCAGATCCCGGAATATCTTGAGGCCGGGGAGATGGTCAAGGTCAATACCGAAACAAAAAAATTCATGTCCAGGGCCTGATCCGGGGGGGGTGTAAATGATTATTCAAGAAACTGGAAAAATTGGTGATGTTTTTTATGTTATCGGATCTGCGGCCCTACCGGTCTATCTGTTGGACGGGCCTGTGCCTGTGATTTTTGATGCTGGTATGACTGCAGGGGCTTTCCTCTATGAAGCCGGGATCAAAGAAATCTTAGGGGAGCGGGAACCGGAATTTTTGTTTCTAACCCATTCGCACTTTGATCATGTCGGGTCTGTGAATCATTTTAAGGAAGTCTGGCCTGATCTTAAAATATGCGGTTCTGTTCGATGCAGCGAAATTTTGTTAAAACCCAAGGCTGTTCAGCTGATGCGGGATTTAAACCTTGAAGGCGCAAAAAATATTAAAAAAATGGGTTTTACGCCCATCAATGAGAAGGGGTTTGATTCCTTTGGGCTGGATATTCTTGTTCAACCGGACCAGACCATTGAGCTGGCCCCGAAACTTCGCGTAATGGCCCTGAATACACCCGGGCACACATGGGATTTTATGAGCTATTGGATTCCTGAAAAAAAGATCCTGATTGCCTCGGAAACGGTTGCCACCTATGAAAACAAAGGCTATCTACAGCCGGAGTTTTTAGTTGATTTTGATGCGTATATTGACTCTTTGAACCGGCTTAAAAACCTGGGGGCCACAATCTTGTGCGCAGGACACCATGCAGTGTTTACAGATGAAGATGCTCTGGTGCATATCTGCCGTTCCGTCAAGGCAGCAAATGATTATCTGTCCATGACGGAAGTATTCCTTACCCAGGGAAATGGGGATATTGAAAAGGCTGTTTTGCGGATTAAGGCTGAGGAATGGGACAACAGGCCATGGCCGAAACAACCCGAGTCTGCTTATTTGTTAAATACCTGGCAGCGGGTGAACACCATATGGAACCGGATGAATAAGAATTAAGGTGTGGTAGAAATCAAGACCATTTTCCACTAAAAATTGAAACCGGGATCATGCAAGTTAGTTGTAACTATTAGGTTTGTATAGGAAGTCACAAGAGTGGAGTAGATGGCGTGGACAAGTGCAATAAATTACTCGTAATACTATATGCTTTTCATTGATCATATCTTTTTTTGCGTAATAGAAAGCTTGAACAATTCTCGGAACTAATTGAACCGTTCAATTCAGTAAAGTCATCATTGATTTTACCTGACATCCCAACCATTCCATACCCTATAAACTAAGAACCTGAAACAACTATTCCATATCAATATTTCTGATGGCTGTAAAGATATTTCAAAAAATCAACTTTACTGAAAAAATAGCGTAATCCAATTCAAGCACTGCTATTCATCTATATTGGAGATTAAGTTGGTTAGATGAAACTCAAGTATTCTTGCATGCACCTGACTTGACTTTCGTTAGAATTATCGTTTCCAATAGTTTTTGTATTCTGAAGAATTTTGGCCCTGGATAGTCTGAGCAGGGATAATTAGTCACAACTCCAATAAAACACTTAATTTTTTTATTAAATATATTAATATGTACTCAATTACACAATATCATTCTTTATGCAAAACATCTTAAAAATTATTGAAAAAATTTGGTATTATTCTTATTGACACTCAATACTTTTTAAGATACATTTTTAACGTAAATCATCTGGTTCAGAATACTTTTAAATTATTATCCTCCTTCAAGACTTGTTCTCATACGGAAGTATAACCCTTTACTTTTTATATTCATATGTCCCCGTTAGTTATTTCAATTCAGCAGATATTCGAATGGTTGTTGTTTTTAAATTTTATGAACGCATTATCAAAACAAATGCTATCAGAGGTGACATATGGAATATCCAATCAAAGTAGGCATGCCAATGCTCCTTGGATTTCTTTCTGGGGAGCATAAAACAGGTTTTTGTAATTAATATTTGGAAGAATTAAAATTTAAAAAGGAGATAAATCATGATTATTGTCACGAATATAACCTATCCAACCGAAAGCACAGAGGATATGGCAAAAAGATTTCTGGAAGCACCGCAAGCACCGGATTTTATGACAAGAAGAGGGCCTTATATCAACTCTACCTTGAAAGATGGAATATTAGCACTATCCATATGGGAACTTGAAAAATCAAAAATGGCAGAAGGTCAGGAGTTCCTTGCAAATTATATGACTAACTTCTTTGGTGTTCCAGGATTTAAGTATGAAAGCACAACATTTCTTGAGATACAAGAAGCATTGAAAACAATAGG
This sequence comes from Desulfobacteraceae bacterium, assembly GCA_023140455.1. The sequence goes on from JAGLLQ010000087.1 coordinate 2,760, forward strand.
TATGGGGTAGTTGATCTTTTAGTTGGCAGAATCATTTAACTGGTTCTGCCAACTTTGCTTTGAAAAATCGCTGATATTGGTGATTACAACTATTTGATCACGTTGCTGTCAAGATGAGGCTGAAATATTATTTCAAATATTATTCAATGAAATATAATTATTAACATTTGATTTGGTAGCCTTGGGAGTTTTGTCTTCTAAAAAATCTGGACAGGGATAATAATTCTTAATAATCATGGCATGTTTAGCAAAAGTTATAGCTGGAATAGCATGTCCACATCGCTCCCTTTCCTCTTTTCAGTATAAAATCTCTTGACTTCACAATTTTTTTTTGGAACTATTAATTCAGGTCAGAACAAAATGATCATTTGATATTAACTGCTTCAATTAACTGTAAAATATTAAGCCAAATCTGCCTATGAATCGTTTTGCTATTTACATGTCATCTTATGCTTTAAAAACTTTTTCGCCTTTTTCAAAAGCAAAGGTACAGGTTCATGGAGACAATAATATTCCTGATGGTTCAGTTATCTATACAGCTAATCATTTCACCAGATTAGAGACTATTTTACTTCCATACTATATACACAAAATAACTAAAAAACCTGCGTGGTCACTTGCAGATGCTGAACTTTTCCAGGGCAACCTTTTAAAACCTTTTTTAGAAAATTTAGGCGCCGTATCAACACAAGATCCACACAGGAATTATTTAATAACAAAAAATCTGATTTCAGGAGATGCTGAATGGATAATTTTTCCTGAAGGCATGATGGTAAAAAATAAAAAGCTTATCAGTCACGACCATTTTGGAATGCAAATGGGCGATCAGATAATAAAACCTCATTCCGGCGCTGCAACAATAGCCCTGCGTTGTGAATTTTACAGAGAACGCCTTCGGAGAATGGAAAACAAAAACAGATCAGAATTTGAAAGACTTATAAATCATTTTGAGATTAAAGATCCTGCAAGAGTACTTGGTATACAGACATATATAGTGCCTGTAAATATAACCTATTACCCGATTCTTGCAAAAAAAAATTTACTCAGTACAATTGCTGAAAAACTTATTGACAACCCTTCCGCAAGAACCATGGATGAACTTAAAACCGAAGGTTCCATGATTCTCTCCGGCGTTAATATTGATATCAGATTTGGCAAACCAATCAGAATTAAAGATTATCTTCACAATTCATTTATTGAAAGTGATCTTAATTCAAAAAGAGCAATGGATTTTGACAGGAATATATGCTCACGACATGCCATGAAAGAACACTCCAGCAAAATCATGGGGCGCTTCTTAACATCAATATATGAAATGGCAACAATTAATTACGATCACATCCTTGCATCAATACTCAGACACCTCCCCGAAAACCTGGAAGATGAAGATATATACACTTTAAAATGCAGATTATTCCTTGCAGTGACACGACTTATCTCCAAATCAAAAAGTTTTTTCCATAAAAGCCTTTATCAAAATCAGATATCTCTTTTAACTGATGACAGATATAAAAAAATAGAACACTTTCTTAAAGAGGCGATTGATACCGGCATTATTACGCATGTTAAAGATAAAATCCATATTAACAGCGATAAAATCAACTCCTGCAACAATTTCCATAATGTGAGAATTGAAAATCCCATATATGTTATGGCAAATGAAATTGAACCAATAAATGAAGTTGAAGAATTGATAAAAAGGGTTGCCGAGATGACACCTGCTGTGGTGCGTAACCGGATTAAAAATAATCTTGTTGAAAAAACTAAGGATGATTATCATAAAACCTATAATAAATACTATAATAAAGAAGAATCAAAAGAGAAAAAAATTGGAGCACCTCTCTTCTTAAAAGCTGAAAATGAAAAAGCGGGCATACTGTTGATACACGGTTATATGGCAGCTCCTGAAGAGATGAGAGGACTTGCAGAATTTTTTCATGAAAAATCATTCACCGTCTATGTCCCGAGGCTGAAAGGGCATGGCACATCACCGGAAGATCTCTCAACAACTCAATATCAGGAATGGATAGAATCAGTTGAGGAAGGATATGTAATTTTAAAGCATACATGCAAAAAACTCTTTGTTGGTGGATTTTCAACAGGAGCTGCACTTGCCTTAGAGCTATGTGCACGCACAGATGATATCAATGCAGCTTTTGCAGTTGCTCCACCCATGAAACTAAAAGACTTAGGCTCTCATTTTGTACCTGCAATCAGTCTTTTCAATAATATGATGAAAAAAGCTTATCTTTCAAAAATTGCAAAAGAGTTTATCCATAATGATCCTGAAAACCCGCATATTAATTACGCAAGGAACCCAATTGCCGGCATAAGAGAGCTTGAAAGGCTTACTAAAAAACTGGAAGGCGATCTGCAAAACATTGAGGTTCCAGTTCTTGTAGTTCAATCAAGAAAAGATCCGGTTGTTAATCCTGTTGGGACATTAAAACTTTTTAATAAAATTGGGTCAGAACAAAAAGAATACTTTCTTTTTGATTATGAAAGACATGGAATTTTACTTGGCAAAGGAGCAGACAGGATATATAAGAATATAGAAAGCTTTATTTCACAATTCATTGACTAAAAAGGAGAATTGATAAGAATGCTTGACCTTCACAAAGACGATATTTTTACTAAAGTTTCAAGATTTAATTTAATAAGAAATGGAAGAATGCTATATATTGATGTCCACCAATCTATACAGGGGCAGTTAGCAGCAAAATTTATTGCCGTCCCAAATCTTGTAAATATCATTGCAACGCCTGAGCAGCAGGGTATAGGGGAAAGTGAACAAGAAGCAATCAAGGATTGTTTGAAAAAAATTAAAGGTCTGCCTATTGAGAAAATTTTCCCTCAGGAGAAAGATCAACAGGGAGAAGAACAAAAAGACTAACCCATTATTTACCGTCGAGCATGCCTCCTATAGCACCAAGCACTGAGCCTTCACCTTTTCTTGAACCGCCTGCTGAAGGAGCATGCGCAAGAATTCTATCTGCCATTCTTGAAAATGGCAGGCTCTGTAAATAAATAGTCCCGGTTCCTCTTAATGTAGCTAAAAACAAGCCTTCACCACCGAAAAACATAGATTTTAAATTACCTGCCCGTTCAATACTATAATCAATCCCGGATGTGAATGCAGCGATACATCCGGTGTCCACACGAATCGTTTCATTGTTCAGCTCTTTTTTAACCACTGTTCCACCAACATGAATAAATGCCATTCCATCACCGTTCAGTTTTTGAAGAATAAATCCTTCTCCACCAAAAAACCCTGTGCCTAATTTTTTAGTGAATGCAATTCCTATTTTTGTACCAAATGCTGCACATAAAAATGCATCTTTCTGGCAAAGCAATTCACCGTTTACATCATTCATATTAATTGGAATTATTTTACCGGGATATGGTGCTGCAAATGCTACGCTTTTTTTGCCATTATCTGCATTTGTAAAATGAGTCATAAAAATTGATTCGCCGGTTAACATACGTTTACCAGCACCAAGCAATTTACCCATTACTCCCTGATTAGCTTCTGAACCATCACCCATTTTTGCTTCAAAAGAGATACCATCATCCATATAATTCATTGCACCTGCTTCTGCAATAACAGTCTCACCAGGATCAAGCTCGACTTCAACAATCTGCATATCATCACCAAGCAATCTATAATCAACTTCATGACATAACATAGGCACCTCTTGTAAAGTATAATTTATATTCTTATTTAATGCTCTCCTGTCCCATTTTAAGGCCTAAATCAAGAGCTTTTTGGTTCATTTCTAAAAAATCTTTTGGAATCTTTGTTTTTAAAACCTTCATAATTGATTCAGGCTTTAAAAGTTCTGCAACACCTATCAAAGCACCAAGCATACAAATATTAAAAACAATTGGTTTGCCTATCTTTTTCATGACCTCTTCATACATTGGAAGAGAAATATGTTTGGCATCAACTTTCCGCTTTGTTTCAACATATTTTGAATCAACTAAAAGAATCCCGCCCGGTCTGATAAGTTCAGAAAAATTATCATATGCTTCCTGGGTGAGGCATACCAATATGTTTGGCTGAATCACCTTTGGAAAATTTATCTCTGAATCAGAAATAATTATATCACTTCTGGTTGCACCGCCTCTTGCAGCAGCGCCGTAACTTTGAGACTGAGTTGCATTCATATTTTCATAAATAACTGCTGCTTCTGCCAGGATTATTGCCGCAGTAATAACTCCCT
>JAGLLQ010000088.1 GCA_023140455.1 Desulfobacteraceae bacterium
TCACTCAAATCATACAAATCAGGATCTGTATAACTCTGAACAGCCAACACTCCCTTTACTTCCCCACGTATTATCAGAGGAGCACCCATCCATATTAAAGGAATGGTACCTAAAATTCCTTTTTGCTTTGCTCGAGTCTCAAGCTCCTCTTTTTTAAAAAAAACAGGCTTTAACTCCTCTAATACCTTATTTGTAAGAGAACTTGTTTCCAAATATGATATTTCACAAGTACTCAAATCATCATATTTATCAACATGGTAAGGAAAAGTTATGGAATCTTTGTCTTCATGGTAGAGAGCAATATAGATATTCTCGACATTTAATATTTTGCTCAGGGATTTATGGATTGATTTGTATAGTGCATCAAGAGTTGATGCACTATTTAAAGCGCTGGATATCTCAAACAGGACTTGAATAGTTTTATCAGCATCTCTATTACCAGACCTTTTTGTCATATATAAATCTTTCAAATAAAAAATTTCGAATTATTTAAATATCTGTTAGTGTCTATAGGTTAGTTAATAACATATCATAATAACTAACTGCCCCCTCGGAGCCCATACCTATCTCTTCTATTTTACACCTTACTGAGTCATCTCTAACAGTAAGTGAAGAATTTTGCCCTTCAACTCTTGTTCCTGCTGTAACCTTACCGTTAACAATTACTCTTGCTAAAATATCGTTTTTTTCTGAACATTCTCTTAAAGCTTTTATCTCATTTACAAAACCAATATTTACTTCTTCTCTCTTCTCTATTTCCTTTTCTTTTATCTTAATTTGGTCGGCAATAATATCCTGTTGATCTAATGCGTTTTCCACCATCTTTTCTGCATCAACTGCTTTTCCCTCAAGTTCCTGAACCCCTTTTTTTAAAGCCTGAACTTCTTTTGCATTTCCAACATCTTTTAATTCAGCAAGCTTTTGTTTATAACCCTTTATTTCCAACTGCGTTCTATCCTGAACATGGGCTGACTCTGACACAGTTTTAAAATGTTCTTCATCTTTTTTGTTTAAATCATCAATATCATGTTTTATTCTTTCTATATCTTCTTTTGTCTCTAATAACTTCTTGTCAATCTCGCGCACGAGCTTAGCTATATAATCGTCCACTCCAACCCTGAGCCTAACTGATTTTGACCCCACAGTTCCAATCTGTCCTGCTTCGACCCCTCCTTTGGCAACTATTTCAGATCCGATAATACGAGCTTTCCCGCCACTAAACTTACCACTCAAATCAATTTTGGAATCCAAAACTTCTGTTGTAACATCCATATCACCAAAAGTTTCAATAGTTGTATTATTTACATACTTTGCCTGAATCTTTCCCTGGGTTTGAATTTTAGAATCAATTATACCTGAGCTGACGCTTAAATCACCTGTGAGGTTTATTTGAGCGCCCTCTATTTGTTCGGCTGTCAAATTCGTCCCCTCAACCCTGAACCCTTCTTTTACAGCACCATTAACAACAATACTGCCTTTAAAGGATATATTACCTGTTTCATAATCAACATTGCTGTTAATATTTAGTACCGGAGCGACAGAAACAATTCCCATGGCATCGAGATGAGGCTGCCCTCCTGTTTCCGCAAAAATTTTTATACCGCCTTCTGATTCAAATGTATTATCACCGGCAATAAAAACCGGATCATCCGGCTCTGTAACATCGATCTGAATACCAGAAACGTCAATACCCGGCTTTCCATATTTAGCAGGGACTTTTTCAGCAAGAAGAGTGTTCTCTTCCACAAACGGAATATGTCCCCTCTCTCTAAAATCTATACTCCCATCTGATTTGACTTTTCCCGCGTGAATAAAATCTGTATTAAAATGATATGTTACCTTACCATCCATAGGTAATTCTGCTGGAGTTCCCTTTGCAACGATAAGCTTCTGTACAGAATCTCTGTTTTCAAGCCAGGTTACAAGTGTCTGTTCATTGACCAATCCATAATTAACATCCATTTCTCTTAAATATTCAAAAATATTCTCTGCATTCAATAAATCAGAATCTTTATCTTTAATCCCAATTTGCACGTTTACTCTGTCATAATCTATCTCAAACTCAAGAACCTTATCAAGAAATGTCATCGAATGCTCAGAATCATTCTCTCCTAATTTATTATATCCCTGTTCAGCCTGTTCAACTTGCGTAACATCATTTTTCTCTTCAACTTTTTCCAGATTTGCCTCTGACTCTTTCAGAGATTCCTCTTCCAAATTAGTAGAATAATGATCTAATGCATAACTTATAAGATCATTTATTATATTAATGTCATCTTTGTTATCAGTTTGAGACTTATCTCTTTTATTTATAACATCAGAACAGTTCTCATCTTTAAAGTTAATTGAATTTTTTTCAGCTATCTCCTTGAAAACCTTTGTTATAATACCTGCCAACTTTTTAAATCCACTTTTATAATCATCAGCTGACAAAGAAGTATTTTGTGAAGCCATATACTTTTCCAAAGAAGTACTGCTGTCAGAATTATTGTGTGGTTTTTCAAGCTCTGCTTTTAAAATCTGATATTCTTTTTTCTTTTGATCAATAACTTTTTGATATTTCTCATCTTTTTCCTTACAATTCCTTGCTATTTTATACATTTTAAACGTCTGATCATCTACAATACGTTTGGTATATTCCCAGGTATTGCCATGCTCCAACTCATTAAATCCAAACTCAATATGTTCTAAAAGATTAGAATCATTAAACGGATCAACAAGACAAAAATGTATTTCATCATTATTTAAAGATTCTATAATTTCATCTCTGTCATCAGATTCAACTATGAGCATTCTCCTTGTTTCAGGGAATATCTCTTTAATCTTTATAAATAGCTTTTTGTAATTATTATCAGAACCCTTGACACATATAATAAAAGATGGCGGGGGAATTGGCTTCTGGTTCAAAAGATCAAGACACTCAGACGGCTTAACTAAGGCAACCTTATATTCTAAAGTTATTTGAGACTCAGTAAGTATCTCATTGACTTTATTAAAAAGATCTCCATCATTTTTAATAAGAAGAATTCTGTGTTGTTTATCGGGCATATGTTACCAATCAATCTATTCCAGATATTTCAAAGCTGTTTTTTTGTGCAATACCTTGAAACTGCCCAAAAAGCTCACACAATGTGTCTTGAAATAATAAATCCAACTTGTCATTCTCAAGAACACCATACTCTTTGAACAATTCCTCGACATAACTATCTGAAACAGGCTCTTTTTCATTATCAGTCTTTTTTCTCTTTACAATTTCTGTCTTCATTCGTGCTATTACCTGATCAAGTGCTTCTATTTTCTTCTTATGACTCATGACGCTTGCATTAAGATTAGAATCAAGTTTATAAAGTTTCTTATTTTGTTTTCTGGCGAGTCGAACAAGTCTTTCATTCTCAAAAGCATTTTTGAAACGCATAAAGCCTTTTTTTACTGTGCTGACCAAATCGTCAATCTTCCATGGTTTTGGGATAAAATTTTGAATAATCCCTCTGTTAATCGCATCTATCAATACATCATCATCCGAATGCGCACTGATCAGAATCCTGACTGTTGCAGGACTTATTTCTTTTGCCTTCTCAAGAAATTCAGATCCTGACATACCGGGCATACGCTGATCTGATATTATTAAAGAAAACAAGGAGTCTGCCTTTTCCAGCTCCTCAAGGCCTGCTTTGCCACTTTCACAGCAAATAAATTCTATCCCATTTTTTTTTAATATTCTACCCAGAGAGTTGCTGATTTTTTTTTCATCGTCAACTATTAATACTTTATGCCTGCGTTTTTTCATCTACCATCCTGTTGGTCAAAATGAATATAGAAGCTACTATAACTTATTTAACATAATTCATACTATCTTTTTTTAGTAGCGAAATCAACCTCTTTATAGTTTCGCACGAAATTAGTTTAAGCATAGCAAATAAAAAAAATACTTCATTCAAAATCAGAGGGTACCTGCATATCCTTTATTGATGTTGTCGCTTTTTTTACAATATCTGCCGGAAACATCCTTAGTGCAGATTGCTTAAATTTATATTGTGGGAGATAATGAAGTATTACCTTTGCAACTGCTATCCCCTGATGTTGATCACGTCTCCTTTTCATGGTATCGCGATCCTCTTTTTTACTTAACCATAATTTATGTAAAGAAAATGCTCTTGGATCAGGCACAACCATTAATGCCGGGAAACCATCATCACCAATTACAATCTGGGAAAACTTTGGCGATGATAATAACCACTGAAGGTTCATCACTTCAACAGCCTCAAGATCCCCCTTCCCTCCTATCTGCTTTCTTTCATTTGCAAAAATCATTGACGGGACAGGTTTTAAAAGATCAATCATATACCCGTCTTTATTAACAGCCCTGAAACTCTTCTCACCCATCATTTCAAAAGATTTATCTGCCTTGCGCAGGATATCCATAAAATCTGCCTTGCGTGGTTTTTCTTCTGATATTAATATAAGTTTTGGACGGGTATCCCATAGAATATCCATATCAGAAGTAGCCATAATCTCCTGTTCAAAAAAGACTCCGGCAGCAGCTTCATATGCATACAAAGCATTTGTCCCTACAACCATCAGATTGCGCCCTAGAATGTTCTGTTGTTCAAGCAATCGTAAAAGAGTTGTCACCACTCTTGGAACTCGTTGAATTTTAGCAGCCTTGCAAAATCTTGACTGCTCTTTTAATCGATTTTTTAAGCTTGAAAAATGCAGAGTAATCTGTTTTTTATTTTTTTGAAACTCTTTTAAAATTTTTTCTGTTTTTTCTGATCTTGGGCCAAGGCTTTTCCCATTACCATAACGATCTTTGGTCCTGAATAAATACTCTTTATTTTTTGATTTCTTCCAATGCATGCCCCCGCGGTAGGAACGATTTTTTTCAAACGCATCTTCATACGCTTCATACAGTTGAATTGTATCTATAAAAAATTTTGACTGGCTGTCAGTAAACTCTTTAAACATCATATAGTTTTCCTTCTTTTTACAAAA
>JAGLLQ010000089.1 GCA_023140455.1 Desulfobacteraceae bacterium
TCAGGAGTATCATCAATAATCAAATCTACCCCGGTTGCGGCTTCTATTGCTCTAATATTTCTACCTTCCCTGCCTATGATTCTCCCTTTCATTTCATCCCCGGGAAGATTAACAACCGACACTGTCCTCTCTGCAACATAGTCGCCTGCATATCTTTGAATAGCAGTACATATAATCTTTTTTGCTTCTTTATCTGCCTGCTCTTTAGCCTCATTTATTAATTTTTTAATAAACCTGGCGCTTTCAAGCTTGGCATCCTCTTCCATGGTTTTAAGAAGGATTTGTTTTGCTTCCTCAGAGGTCAGGCCAGATACTCTTTCAAGTTCTTTCTTTATCTGATTAAGCAATCTATCGTATTTGCTTTCTTTTTTTGACGCATTTTCAAGCTTTGCACTGATTTCCTTTTCCTTATTTGCAATACTCTGTTCACGCCTTAAAGCTTGCTCTTCCTGTCGGTCAAGCTTTTCACTTTTCTTAGAGCATCTACGCTCTTCTCTTTTTAATTCTTTCCGTGTCTCTTCTGTTTCGGCATCAAACTCACTCTTCATTTCCAGGAGTCTGGTTCTTGCCTCAAGTTTTGCCTCTTTTAATAAGTTTTCAGCTTTATTTTCAGCCTCTTTCTGAATACGTATTTTTTTATTTCTTATATCCAGATCTCGTTTTTGAAACTTATTTCTGATTACCAAGTAAGTAACAGCTGCACCTGCAAGCAGGCTGATAACTGAGGAGAACAAAGTTACGTAATCCATTAAACATATCTCCTAAAAATCATTTATATAAACAACTTTAATGCACTATTTATATATACAATAATGTATTAAAACTTGAACGCAAAATTAAATAAAGCGGATAATAATCTTGAGAGGAAGGAAATACTGATAAACTAAACAACTTTACCTATTATCAATGCCCCCACATATTGCCGTGTTGATTAAGGCTTTGAACCAAAGGTTCAAAAGCGGGCTTTCAATAACACCTTTAGGCTTTTCCATAAAAGCTTTGGAACGTGCTCACCAGTGCCAGCGTGAATGCCCTTCCTATTTAGTGTTAGGACAAAGGCCATTATACAATCACGCACATTGCAGGGGTCTTATTCTCATTAAACTTTTAGTTTTTATTAATCCCAGTATCTATTCTTTTTACCCAAAATGAAATTGTATTAATAACTATGTTTCCAATCTAAAATGTTCTTCTGTGAACATATAAGGACTTTTACCAAATCCATTGTAACAATTTCATTCAAAACTCAAAAAAATTATATCATTATCCAATTTTATTATCACGATATAATATAAGTATCTTGGATTCAATTATAATTCATATTTTAAAATTAAGTCAAGACAATTATATACCTATTTCTTTTAATAATACTTTAGCATTTTCTAATTCAGCCAGAGTATTTATACCAACAACCTCTCGCCAGTCATCTGCCGGCATCAAGCCTGCCCTCATATTATTTTTTATTGCAATTTCTATTACATCTGTTAAGTAGTATTCGTCTTGTATATTAACAGATTCTATTTTTGGTATAGCATATTCTAAAAATTCTCGATCAAAACAATATATCCCGGAATTGACTTTTTTAACTTTTTTCTCTTTTAAAGTTGCATCACTCTCTTCTTTAATACAAAGCACATTTCCATTATCATTCTGAATAATTCTTCCATAGCCGGTTGGATCATCAATGTCAACTGTAAGTATAGTAACAGAATTTTGATTTTCTCTATGGGCATTGATAAGCCTTAAAAGTGTTTCCTCTTTTATAAATGGTACATCTCCATTTAGAACCAAAACATTTTTAATTCTATCAGGCAGCCCTGCCAATGCAACTTTTACTGCATCTCCAGTTCCAAGCATATTTTCCTGGAAAGCATATACCGCATTAAAGTTCTTTTTAATTTCATCCTTAACTTTTTCAGCCTGATGCCCGACAACAACATG
>JAGLLQ010000009.1 GCA_023140455.1 Desulfobacteraceae bacterium
TTTCAGCATTTTTCTTAGTCATGGAGGACATTTCTTCCATTGATGAAGATGTCTCTTCAATGGATGCGGCCTGTTCTGAGGAACCTTCCGCAAGAGACTGGCTTGCAGATGATACCTGACCTGCTGCTGATGCAACCTGGTTTGCACCCTCGTCCATGCCTGTACTTATATTAGTGAGAACTTTTATTATTCCTTTTGAAATAATAAAAGCTAAGAAAACCCCTGCAAGCATAGCAATTGAAGCCATAATAGCGACATTTCTTTTTGTGGCTTGCGCAGCTTTGAGCATTGCTTCATCTGTCAAAATATTATTATGAGCCTCATCTCTTAATTTTCTTAAAAGAGTTTGCACTTCTTTTAATGCCGGAGCTGTCTTGCTGGCATATATGTGAGATGCTTCCTTTTGACCTTTAAGAAGTGCAACAGCTCTAAACATTATTTTATCAAGTATCACCTGAGTTTTGTGCAGTTCATGGGCTGTCTCATTCCTGAAAATTGCTATGGCCTTGTTTCTGCCTTCCATTAGAGTTTTTTCATATTTGATTGCTTTATCAACAAGCCTTGCAACTTCTTCAAGATATTTTTCAGTTTCATTATTAAATATAGACTCTGCTTTTGCTGTATTCCCAAATTTGATGGCATTATTTATATTAATTGCGCTTTTATGAAGTGCATCATGAGGTATTTTCACCGCCTTAAAAATTTCATTTAGAGTTGGATCACTGTCCATGAGTTTTTTCATTTCTTCTGATTCATACCATCTTCCGAATTCACATTTTTTGGGGTCTGTCTGAACATTTATTCGTGTTCCTGCCAACAAGGAGCGTGCTATATTTGCTGCCCATTTTCTATGATCATCAAGTCTAAGGCGAAGAGTATCAAGCAGACCCGGATGAACCTGCCTGTATTCTGAAATAATCTTTTTTGCTGTTTCATGAAGTTTTTTATGGGGCTCTTTAACTTCGGCAAGCAGTGCTGCAAGAACACTGTCTGATTTTGCAGCTTCTTCACCATAAAGCCATTTCCCGAATGCACATAGAGTATGGTCTGTTTGACCTTCTACTTTTTCTACATTATTGAGTATTGCACTTTGTATTGATTCAGCCCAGTTAAGATGGTCAATCTGTTTTTGTGCTATAAATTCGGGCAGGCCGGCATCAGCTTCATGATAGACATCAGCAATAGATATTGCAGAATCATGCAAATGTTTGTGCGGCTCTTCAATCTTTTTAAACAGAGGTGCAAGCGTTGGAACAAGAGCCTCGGCATTTTTTCTGCCTTCACCATAGAGCCATTTCCCAAAGCCGCATTTAGTGTGGTCAGTCTCAACATCAAGTACATGAACATTTTCATCCGTTAGAAGTGTATTTACAACCCCAATCCAGTTAAGATGATCAACTTCTTTCTGGGCAAGTTCGCCATCTATGGTTTTTCCATCAATAACCTCAGAAGCATTCTTTACAATCCCTCCAACTCCAGTAAAACTGAGGATCCCAAGTATTACTAACAGAATAAGAACTACGCCAAACCCTACTCCTATTTTTTTCCCTATTGTTAAGTTTTTCCAGCTCATAATACTCTCCTAATATTAAATAGTATAAATATTTAGATTTAAAATTATTATTTTGCAGCCTTTTCAAGACTTGACATTTCTTCGTTGCTCAAAACCTTGTCAATATTGAGAAGGATTTTGACGCCGCCTTCTATTTTTGCCATGCCAAGGATATAATCAGTATTAAGCTTAGTGCCAAATGTTGGAGTCTCTTCGATTTCTTCTTCTTTGATATTCAGTACCTCTGATACTGCATCAACAACAATACCAATAAGCGCTGTTGACGATTCTGAATCAATTTCTACAACAATTATGCAGGTACGTTCAGAATATTCTATGGATTCCATATCAAATTTTGATCTTAGATCTATTACCGGGATTACCTTGCCTCGAAGATTGATTACCCCCTTAACATATTCAGGGGTTCTTGGGACAGATGTGATCGACATCATACCGATAATCTCTTTAACTTTTAATATGCCAATTCCATATTCTTCCTCTTCAAGGGTGAAGGTTAGATACTTCCCTGTTTTTACAGTCATGGCTCTAATTGCCTGATCCATAGTTTCAGCAGCTTCTGCCATTGTTTTCTTCTCCTTGATTATGTTTGTTTTAATATTTTTTACTTTCAAGCTATTGCAATATCAGGTTGGATTGTAATGCTTCTGTTATAGATATTACAATTTGTGTGCCAAAGTGGTCAGGGCGTTAATGCTGTAATTTCAAGCAGTTAGAAAAGGGGAGATTGTTTGAGTTTGTCAGAAAAATCTGACACATTTATTGATTTCGGATATCAAATTCTTTTAGAAGGGCGTAAAGATGTCCTCTTGAAAGGCCGGATAAGCTGCATGCTGCCTTAATATCTCCCTGGGTATGCGACATCAGATTTTTTACATATCCCTTTTTCATTTTATCAATATAGTTTTTAAGATTAAGCGTTTCAACAGATGTGGACATGGGTTTCCCCTGAAAGGAACGTTCTGGTGAAAAATTTTTTTGCGTTTTTATCTTATTCTTTATATTAAAGGTACGAATATGATCAGGGAGATGTTTTGGATACAATATTGATTCATTAAAAGCATCGCTGCAGGCATAATCTATTGTATTAAATAATTCTCTTACATTCCCGGGCCAATTATATCCATTAAGATCGTCCATGAGTTCGTTGGATAATTTGTGGGGAGATTCATCATAAAGCTTTTTTTTTCGATCCATGTGGTGCTTGACTAATAGGGCTATATCTGACTTATGATCTTTTAAAGGGGAAAGCTTAATTGTCAGGGAGGCAATCCTAAAATAAAAGTCTTCCCTGAACTTGCCATGTTCTATCATTTTTGACACATCACGATGTGTCGCAGCAACAAGTCTGAAATTGCTTGAAATTTCTTTTTTACTTCCCACAGGGCGGTATTTTTTTTCTTGAAGGGCCCTTAAGAATTTTTTTTGAATAGCTGTTGGGAGCTCCCCGACTTCATCAAGAAAAAGAGTGCCTTTGTCTGCCAGTTTCAGCAATCCTGTTTTATTTGAATCAGCACTGGTGAATGCACCTTTTGAGTGACCAAAAAGCACACTTTCAACAAGATGTTCAGGTAATGCAGCACAATCTACCACGATAAAATCGTTTTTATTTCTGCTACTGTTCTCATGTATCGCTTTTGCAAACAGTTCTTTGCCTGTTCCTGTTTCACCTGTGATCAATACAGGAGAATCATTGTTTGAAGCATTTGACACCTTTTCAAGGCAGGCTGTGATCTGTCTGCTATCCCCAATAATCGAGTCCCTTTTGATTATTTTTCTTTGAGCATTTGATTGTTTTTGCTGCCTGTATTCTAAAGCCCGGATTAGAGAAAATTTAAAATCTTTATGCGATCCACTTTTTTGAATATAATCCCAGGCCCTTGATTTCATAGCAAGTTCAGCGCTTTCAGGATCACTGTCACCTGTCATAATAATTATTTCCGGCGCAACAGGATGTTCTCTAATACTGTCTATTGCTTCAATGCCATTTCCGTCAGGAAGGTTTACATCAAGAAATAAAACGTCAAATTCATCTGAAAATATTTTATCAAGACCTTGTTGAAGGGTTGACGAACAATGAGCCTCATAATTCATTTTTTCAAATCGCTTGATAAGAACTTTACAAATAAATGAATCATCATCAATGACCAGAATTTTTGATTTCCCCATGATTTTATCTGACCTCATCTAAAATTGCTTGGACAGTGACAGTCTTTTTGTCTTTGATGGCAGATTTCATTGGCTCAATAATGAAGCAATAATATCATTTACAGTTTTCTTGAGTCCAGGCACCTTGCTTGCGCTTCTGCCTGCTACATTGAGTACCGATATATCAGACTGGGCAATCCAGGTTCTTACTGCCCGGGCAGGGCTTTTTTCTGTTTCAAGATCAATATGAAGCCATGGTTTTTTATTTGCCTTTGAGAATTTTAAAGCATTTTCAGCGTTGATTGAGAGTTTCCCAAAGGAGAAAATAACAGTGCCATCAGCATTTAGAACATTCTCTTCAGTTTTTTGGGGATCACTCTCTTTGGTTAATTCCAAAATATCGGTTATTTGAGCATTTATTTCATCAACTTTATTATTGCCAAAAGTTGCTTTTGGAGCATCTAAATTGGTACCACCACCTGAAAAGACAGCCGTGAGGTTCTCAACTGCTGTTGTGAGCTTTTCAATTTTTTCTCCAAGTGCATCAAACTTCTCCATATCCATGGGAACAGCCTGGGCCTGGAGTCCGGCCAGCTCAGGATTAGCTTCTATGGCCATTGCTCCGCCCAATTTTACCCTTATCTCTTCTTTTGTCATGCCACTGTTTTGATAATAACCATAAATTTTAGTTACAAGCTCTGATGTCTCAGGAGGGTACTCTTTAACACCTTCATGTTCGACAGGGTCAGGGAAGAACTCTTCAAATCTTTTTAAATATTCTCTGATTGTGCCTGATGAGATATCCAGCTCTTCTGCAATTTGTGGTATTGATTTCATACGCTTTCCTTAAAATCGTAGGTGTATAAGTATTTTGGCGAATTTCGAATTTTTTTTAAAAAAACAGTAATTTTTATTGAAACAATATGGTAATGATATTATAATAAAATTTAAATATCAATAATTTTTTAGTTTCATGTTATAAAAAAGACACAAAAATATCGTAGCAATTATAATCATGAGGATAGTCAGGGGGTAAGATGGTAGAAAAATTTGACCATACAGTGCTGGTTGTTGACGATGAAGAACAGGTGGGGAAATCTCTGGGCAGATTCCTGAAGAGCATTGGTATTAAATATGTTTATATGGAATCGGGAAAGCTGGGTCTTGAAAGAATGCAAACAGCTTCAAAACCTTTTTCTCTGATAATTTCAGACCAGCGAATGCCGGGAATGACAGGCTCTGAATTTCTTGGAAAAGCAAAGGAGATTTCTCCTGATACCATTAGGTTCCTTCTTACAGGTTATTCAGAAATGGATGCAATTACCGAGGCTGTAAATAAAGGTTCTATACACAAGTATATAAGTAAACCCTGGGATAATAAAGATTTCAAAGAAAAGATAAAGTCAGGATTGAATCAATTTGAACTTGCAATGGAAAATGACAGGCTTTTTAAACTCGCAAAGGATCAAAATTCTAAGCTCTTTCAATTAAATAAAGACCTTAAAGAGAGTTCAGTTACCCATGGAAAGACTCTTGCTCAATTAAACGGCCAAATAGATCAGTTAAATGCAAGGCTTGATAAAGGCTTTGCAAACAGAGATTATGTCAATGAGATAGAATCTATTCTAAAGGAATATAAAATGCTGGACAAAGAAAAATTAAATTTTCTTTATTCCACATTACTGACTGAACTCTATGAACAATTTCAAGACATTGCAACACGTAACGGGTTTGAAATGCCAAAAGAGACAGGATAACTAAAAGGCTGAATTAAGTATGGGCGATATTAAAGAATATGCAATTTTAGTAGTTGATGACGATGAACCAATTGTAAAAAATATGCGAAGAGTTTTGCGGCGAAAAGGGTTTAATAAAGTCGTCTCTGCACTTAATGCAGAACAGGCAATTGGTTTACTTGAAAGTTCTGCTGAACAATTTTTTCTGATAATGTCTGACCAGCGTATGCCCGGGATGCAGGGAAGTGAGTTTTTGGAAAAGAGCATTCTGCTCAGCCCTGAATCCAGAAGAATACTCATTACAGGTTA
>JAGLLQ010000090.1 GCA_023140455.1 Desulfobacteraceae bacterium
AAAAATCTGATTGACATCATTATCATTTTCTGACAGGAATTAATATGGTCTCAACATAGTATAATTTAAACTTTTTATTAGGTTCTATTGGACAAATCATGATTATTGGACTTGATGTAGGCGGCACACACACTGATGTTGTGCTTTTAAGTGACAAAGGCTTGGTAAAAAAGGTAAAGGTTCCAACAGACCCTTCTGATCTTTTTAACACTGTTCTTACAGGGATAACAGAGCTCCTTACTGATATTGCCCCTGAAAAAATCAATAAAATTATATTATCTACTACACTTACAACAAACGCTGTTGTCCAACAAAATGTTAACCCTGTGGGTGTAGTTGTTTCAAGCGGGCCAGGCATCAATTCAGAACTCTTCAGCACTGATAAACACTATTATAAAGTACAGGGTGCTATTGATCATAGGGGAAGAGAAACTAAAAAAATCAATAAACAGGAAATTGAAGAAGTTGCAAAAAAACTTAAGGCAGACGGAATTGAATATGTAGCTGTAATTGGAAAATTTTCAGTAAGGAACCCTTCCCATGAAATTTTAATTAAAAGGATACTAAACAAATATTTTAAAAAAATATTCATGGGTCATAATGTCTCAGGAAACCTCAACTTTCCAAGGCGCATTTCTACAGCCCATCTAAATGCTGCTGTTTACAGTATGCATAAAGATTTTTTTAAAGCTGTTAAAGAATCTCTTGATAAAAAAGGTATAACTGCACCAATTCAAGTTCTTAAAGCAGACGGCGGCACAATGAGCCTTGACGCATCAATTGAATTCCCTGCACAGACAGTCCTTTCAGGCCCTGCTGCAAGCGTTGTCGGCTCAATCCCACATGCTGAGGAGGACAAAGATACACTTGTACTGGACATTGGAGGGACAACAACTGACATTGCAATTCTTGTGAATAAAACTCCTATACTTGAGCCTGTAGGGATAAGGAGAGGAATCTATAAAAGCCTTATTCGATCTCTAAAAACATATTCCAAAGGCATAGGTGGAGACAGTCTTGTAAAAGTCCACGAAGGTGATCTTATAATTGGCCCTGAAAGAAAGGGATCTGCCATGGCTTTTGGCGGTTCTGACCCGACACCAACCGATGCGATTGTATATCTTGACATGATGAATTCCGGGGACAGAAAGCTTGCTGAGAAAGGAGTTAATCAAATTGCTGACAAGCTTGGCATTTCATCAGGAGAGGCAGCAAAACAAATTCTAAAAAATACATGTAAAATGATTATTGATCATTCCATGGAAATGGTGGAACGGATTAACAGCAAGCCTGTTTATACTGTACATGAATTCATGGAAGGATATAAAATAAAGCCTGAAAGAATTCTTTTGCTGGGTGGTCCTGCAAAATATCTTGCCCAGCATATTGAAGAGATATCAGGCATTGAAACAAAAGCTGTTCCCATGTCCTCTGTTGCCAATGCAATTGGGGCAGCACTTGCCAGAACAACATGCGAAGTATCTCTTATAGCTGATACTGAACAGGGAGTTGCCACAGTACATGAAGAAGATTATGCAGAACCAATTTCCAATTCTTTTACCGAAGATGACGCTATGGAAACTGCATATACGATTTTAAAGGAAAAGGCTCTTTCCGTAGGTGCTGGTGAAGATGAGCTTAAAGAAGTTGAAGTTATTGAATTTCAGGAATTTAATATTGTCCGCAACTTTTCCCCAAAAGGTAAAATATTTAGAATGAAAATCCAGATCAAACCGGGGCTTGCCCATGGATATGAGAAAATGGAATTTCAAACAACCGGACTAAATAATTAAGGATGCATAATGCTTAAAGCAAAAAATAAAACTGGTCTTGTTTTTTTCCCGGCATTTGACTGGGCAATCGACCCCATTCATCCGGAAAGAGAAGAACGCCTTTTATATACTCAGGATCAGGTTGCTGAAGAAGGTATTTTTGATATTGAGGGCATTATAGAATTTAAACCTGATATCGTGACTAAAGAAGATATCAGACGTACCCATTTTTGTGTACCTGACGAAAAGACAATTACTACGGAATCTCACCTGATAAGCGCTGGCGGAGCCATAGCAATTGCCAAGGCTGTAATGACAAAAAAAGTTGACACAGGATTTGCACTTGTCCGCCCCCCGGGACATCATTCAATGCGTGTAAGCCATGGTGGCAGGGGTTTTTGCCATATTAACATGGAAGCAATTATGGTTGAATATTTAAGGTCTGAACATGGAATAAAAAAAGTTGCGATTATAGATACCGACTGTCACCATGGTGATGGAACAAACAATATTTTCTGGCATGATCCAAACGTTCTTTTTATATCAATGCACCAGGATGGCAGAACCATGTATCCGGGTTCAGGTTTTCCAAATGAACTTGGCGGGCCTAATGCCATGGGAACAAACCTTAATATCCCTCTTCCTCCTGGCACATCAACAGAAGGCTATCTTTATGTTATGGAAAACACTGTGATGCCTGCAATTGAAGCCTTTAAACCGGATATTGTTGTCAATTCAGCAGGCCAGGATAACCATTATACTGACCCGCTTACAAATATGAATTTTTCAGCCCAGGGTTATGCAGATCTTACAACCATGCTAAAGCCTGATATAGCAGTACTTGAAGGCGGTTACTCCATTGAAGGAGCACTGCCATATGTGAATCTCGGGATAATTCTTGCAATGGCAGGTCTTGATTATTCAGGAGTTATTGAACCAGATTATGATCCTGAAAGCTTAAGACAATCACAGGCAATTACCAACAATATTATATCGACTTCAAAAGAGATAAATTATAGTTTTCAAAACAGAGAAGAGCTTAGGGAAGGAGCCGGGCAACATGGCGAAATTCAGCAAAAGACCAGGGAAATTTTCTATGATACAGACAATCTCTTTGAAAGACAGATTGAAAGAATCAGGGTCTGTAGAGATTGCGGTGGAGCTCTTGAAATAGATTCAAACGCCACTCCCGGTCAACACATTCTTGCCGTACACATCCCGCACCAGGCATGCAATGAATGTATTGAAGCAGGATATGACATGTTTGATAAAGCAGATACTCAAAAATATGACAATGTTTTTCTCCAGGACAGACCTAAGGATATCTATAAAATTAAAGAAAAATAACCTGTATAATTTTGAAAGTTCTTAAAGACAGAGCAAAGATTATCAATGCTGTCCGTAATTTTTTTACTGACAACAATTTTCTTGAAGTAGAAACCCCGTTAAGGCTGCCTGCTGTTATCCCGGAAGCGCATATTGATTCTCTGACTTCTGAAAAATGGTTCCTCCAGGCGTCACCGGAACTGTGCATGAAAAGACTTGTTGCACAAGGATATGACAAAATATTTCAAATCTGCAAATGTTTCAGAAAAAATGAAAGAGGAGAAAAACATCTTCCTGAACTCACAATGCTTGAATGGTATGCAAAAGATGAAACCTATAATGACTTAATGAACACATGCCAGGATCTGATAAGATATGTTGCAGAAAAGATAAAAACAAACAGTGTTATCAACTATCAGGGCAAAGTGATTGATTTAAAAAATGATTTTATAAAACTCTCAGTTAAAGATTCGTTTTTAGCATTCTCTGATACAACAATGGAAAAAGCCTGTGCCAAAGGGAACTTTGATGAAATAATGGGTTTTGAGATTGAGCCGAACTTAGGAATTGACCAACCTGTTTTCCTTTATGATTACCCTGCCTCTCTTGGCTCACTTGCAAAATTAAAACAAGGCAATCCTGATCTTGCTGAAAGGTTTGAACTTTATATTGCAGGGATTGAACTTGCCAATGGATTTTCAGAACTCATTGATCCAAAAGAACAAAGAGAACGATTTGAATCTGAGTTTACCTTACGTAAAGGCATGGGCAAAAAAAGTATACCCATGCCTGAAAAATTCTTAGCTGACCTTTCCCAAATGCCTGAAACCGCCGGTATAGCTTTGGGGTTAGACAGACTAATAATGCTTTTTTGCAACTTAACTTCAATTGATAAAGCAGTAGCTTTTACTCCGGAAGAACTTTAAAAAATATACATTTTATTCATCGCTATTTTTTATTTGTAACGGAAAATCAGGTTTGCACGATCCGTTAGAAGAGCAGCTATTGCATCCCCCTTCGCAACTGCAGCCGCCTTCTCCTTTATAGATTTTAATAAAACTTCTCACGCTGAACGCCACTGCAGCAATTACTATAATCCCAACAATAATTGAATCCATGATTCATCCTCCTATAATTTTCCCATTACAATAGATCCGATCTGATAAAAAAGCACTGACACTCCTAAGGCAAGTGCGGTATTAAACACAATGGAAAAACCAGCCCATTTCCATGATCCTGCTTCCTTTGCAATACAAACCACAGTAACAAAACAAGGAGCATAGAAAATGGTGAACAGGATCAGACTGAACGCAGTCAATGGACCAAAGCCATCTGCCGCTTTCAGCTTGTCAGAAAGAGATGTGGTCTCTTCCGGATCTACTTCGCCAATGGAATAGGCAGTACCAAGGGTTGATACCACTACCTCTTTTGCTGCAAATCCACCCACAAGTGCAATATTTGTTCTCCAGTCAAAACCTGCAAACTTGGTTATCCCTTCAAGGGAAGAACCAA
>JAGLLQ010000091.1 GCA_023140455.1 Desulfobacteraceae bacterium
CCCATTGAACCCCTGGCAGTTGCACGGACATCATTTTCATTAAATCTTATTACCTTGCCACCGTCTGACCCTAAAATAATATCATCATTTCCATTGGTAATGCGTGCAGCAATCAGCTCGTCACCTTCAGCAAGTTTAATGCCTATAAGACCTCCTGCTCTCGGTCTTGAATAAGACATAAGCTCTGTCTTTTTTACCCTGCCTTTTTTTGTAGCCATAACGACAAACCGATCTTCTATAAATTCAGGAACAACAAGAACTGTGGCAAGTTTTTCTCCTTCATCAAAATTTAAAATATTTACAATTGCTTTTCCAAGACTTGATCTTCCGGCAATGGGCAGTTCAAAAACTTTTGACTGATAAACCTTACCCATATTTGTAATAAACATAAAAGTATAATGGGTTGATGATACAAAAAGATGTTCAACATAATCATCATCTTTTGTAGCCATTGCCATTTTACCTTTGCCGCCGCGATGCTGCTTTGAATAAAGAGTAATTGGATTCCGTTTAATGTAACCACTTTTAGTTATGGTAACGACCATATCCTCTTCAGCAATCAGGTCTGCAAGATTGATGTCATCAACTGCATCTATAATTTCAGTACGTCTTTCATCACCAAACTCATCTTTAAGCTCTACAAGTTCATCTTTAATAATTCCTTTTACAATTTCTGAGCTTGCAAGAATTTCTTTATACCATGTTATATCTTTTAAAAGAGCTGCATATTCCTGATCTATTTTTTCCCGTTCAAGACCTGTAAGCTTTTGAAGTCGCATGTCAAGTATCGCCTGGGCCTGAATTTTAGATAATTCAAATTTTTCTATCAAGGCTATTCTTGCTTCTTCAGGTGATTTAGAAGCCCGGATCAGTTTTACAACTTCATCCAGATTACTCAAAGCTATAATAAGACCTTCTAAAATATGAGCTCTTTGTTCAGCTTTGTTTAAATCAAAGATAGTTCTTCTTGTGATTACATTTTTCCTATGCTCAATAAAATGTTCAAGAATCCCTTTCAAAGTCAAAAGTTCTGGTCTGTCATTAACAACTGCAAGGAAAATTATTCCAAAGCTTGACTGCATGCTTGTATGTTTGTAAAGCTGATTTATTACAACCTCAGCAATCTGATTCTTCTTAAGACCGATTGCCATGCGCATGCCCTGGCGGTCTGATTCATCTCTTACATAAGAAACACCTTCAATTGTTTTTTCTCTTACTAAAGCTGCAATTTTCTCAACCAGCCTCGCTTTATTAACCTGATATGGAAGCTCGGTTACAACAATGGTTTCCTGCTTTGTCTTTTTATTCTCTTCAACTTCAAGTCTTGCCCGCATGCGGATAACACCTCTTCCAGTGGTATACGCGTCAACAATCCCTTGCCGTCCTGAGATAAAACCATATGTTGGAAAATCAGGACCTGGAATATATTCCATCAATTGAACAACATCAAGATCAGGGTTTTCAAGCAAAGCAATTATTCCATCAACAACTTCACTTAAATTATGGGGTGGAATATTGGTAGTCATTCCAACAGCAATTCCAGATGACCCATTTACAAGCAAGGCTGGAAATTTTGTCGGGAAAACAACCGGTTCTTCCAGAGTTTCATCATAATTTGGTACAAATTCAACAGTCTCTTTTTCAAGATCAGCCAGCATTTCATGGGCAAGCTTTTTCATCCTGACTTCTGTATATCTCATGGCAGCAGCAGAATCACCATCAACAGAACCAAAGTTTCCCTGTCCTTCCACAAGAATATATCTTAACGAAAACTCCTGAGCCATTCTGACTATTGTATTATAAACAGCTGAATCACCATGGGGATGATACTTACCAATCACATCACCCACAATACGTGCGGATTTTTTAGGCGGCTTATTATAATCATTTCTTAACTGCTGCATTGCAAAAAGAGCTCGCCTGTGAACCGGTTTCAAACCATCTCTAACGTCAGGAAGCGCTCTTCCTATAATTACACTCATTGCATATTCGAGATAGGATTGCTGCATCTCTGTCTCAATATTTATATGATACTCTCCGTTACTTACCATTAACTATAAGGCTCCAGTTGTTTTATTTCTTATTATTCACCTTATCAGGTTCTATTAACACCTGATAATTAGCAAAATAAATCTCAGATAATGTAAAAAATAAAGTTATTATTAAAGGACCATAAATAATCCCAAGCATACCATAAATTTTAAGCCCGCCAATTATTGCAAAAAAAACAATAAGAGGATGCATACTTACTCGATCACCAACCACTTTGGGTTTAAATAAATATTCAATAGTCCAGGAGAGAACTCCATAAAAAATGATTACAAATATCCCGGCAATCACTCGTTCCTGAAGTATTAACAAAATACCGGTAGGTACCAATACAAGCCCGATACCCACAATGGGCAAAAAGGCAAGAAAGCCCATGATAACACCCCATAAAAATGGGGAGTTCAGCCCAAGCATCATAAACATTGCGCCACCGATAAAGCCCTGGATAAGACCACCCAGTCCATTACCTAAAAGGACCGCTCCTGCCATATCCATAAACTTATTTAATAGTTTTTCATTATCCTTATCCGGAAGAGGAGAAAGGTCATTGATAAACTTAATTACCTTGTTATTATCCATTAAAGAATAAAAAACTATGACAAGCATAAAACAAAAATAAAAAATAAACTTAAGAAGGTTAGATGCTATAAACCTTGCTTGTTCAAACAGAAAGAATCCTACTGTTTTTCCAAGTTCTGATATCGGTTCTATCAAATCATCAAAAGTTAATTGTTGCTCAATCCCGGTATAGGCAATCAGCTGGTTTAACCTTTCAAGTAACTGAGTATTATAAAGCAATTTTTTCAGATAATCACTGAAAACAGCATCTTTGCCCATAATATATAAGTCAAATGCCTCTTTCGAAACAACACCTATAAAAAACAAGACTGGAATCAATACTATAAAAAATATGAAAACACAGATGACAAGAGAAGCTATTGCAGGCTTTATTTTTTTTGATAATAGTTTATAAAAACTATGGAAAATCCCGGCGCAGACTATTCCGAGTATAATGATAGAGAAGAACGGTGCAATAACTTTCCATGTAAAAAACAATGAAACAGAAAAAAGCACCAGAAAAAAAATAAAAACATCTCTTTCTGAAGTATTTTGCCCCAAATTATCACCGATCAATCCCTGGTTAATTCCTGATCAATCCCAGAGCAGCAAGAAGTAAAAGAATCTCAAAAATTATAACTTGAGTATAACTTCCAAAAAAATGAAAAACAATTCCACCGCCAACTATTGCCGGTACTGCAGTATATATTAAAACAGCCAATTTCCTTGGAATATCCATAATAAAAACACTCCGTTACGTTAATTATCTAAATATTAAAATCACTTATCCCAAAACATACTATTATTATCATTTATCTTTATCTAAGTAAAGATAAAATCTTACCATCTGCATATTCCATAAGCCAATCTCAAACCGAAACATAACATATTTTGATACATTGGTATAACCCATGCCTGAGCCCGACTACCTTTTCCTCCACCACTTAAACATTTTTTTGAAATACAAAAAAATTAATAAGCGAATGCTTTGGAAAAGATGACCGGACTCAGGCATCAGTCGGCCAGGCAATTTAACAATTTTCATGCCACTGAATACTTGTATCTGAAAATTTAGCTTATATCCATGCTTGTCAAACAAGGCAAGTGACACTAATAGGAGGGGACTGTTTATGAATTTGTTTCAACGGCTAATGCCTGGGTCTGATTGTCTTTCTTTGAACATTTGCTTGTTATTTTTGGGCATGCCCAAAAATGTTCAAGCCGTGAAAAGAAAGATAATCAGATTCAGGTATGGGTTAGGTCAATATAATAAATCATGTAGTAGTTCGATGCTTTTATGGCAAATATTCAGCTTATCATTTCAGCTTGATAATTTCAGCATAGATATCATTTGCATCAACATGCAGGAAAGCTACAGTTGGACTGTTTTGATGCTTTGGAAATGTTACACTTCCAGGGTTGAGATAAAGCACATTATTTTTTTTTTCAATCAAAGGGATATGTGTATGCCCGGTAATAACAACATTAAAGCCCTTTTCATCAGGTTCTATATCCAGCATATGGGGTATATGCAATACATAGATAAGTGCTTTCCCAAATTTAACAGACTCTGTTGCATTTAATTGTGTGCTAAGTTCTCCAAAATCCATATTCCCTTTAACAGCAGTTACAGGAGCTATTTTTGTAAGATTTTCAAGAACACCCGCCCCACATACATCACCGGCATGGATAATATGATCAACTCCTTTAAAAACACTTAAAATCTTTGGATGCATCTTTCCATGTGTGTCAGAGACCACGCCAATTTTATATTTGTTTTTATTCATTTATTTTAGTTCTCAACAGCCAGTTTGTATTATTCCAAATAAGAACAGCTGCTTACAAACCATCAAGCAAGCAGCTGTTCTTTATAAAACTTAGGATTAATTTATTATAAAGTTATCTTTCAAGCACCATTGCCATTCCCATGCCGCCGCCTATGCACATGGTAATAAGCCCGGTTGAATATCCTTTTCTTTTCATCTGATTGACCGCTGTTACTACCTGTCTTGCACCGGTACATCCAATGGGATGACCTAAAGATATTCCGCTTCCAAGTTCATTAGGTTTTTCAACATCAATGTTAAGCTCTTTCATACATCCTATTGCCTGGGATGCAAACGCTTCGTTGAGTTCAAAAAGATCAATATCATTAATTGTCATGGAAGTCTGTTTTAATACTTTTTTTACAGCAGGAACAACTCCTAATCCCATATATGCAGGGTCAAGTCCACCTGAAGCAAATCCTTTTACTTTTGCAAGTTTTTCAAGCCCTAACTCATCTGCTTTTTCTTCAGTCATTAAAAGCACAGCTGCTGCTGCATCATTAATACCTGAAGCATTACCCGCTGTTACACTTCCATCTTTCTTAAATGCAGGTCTAAGCTTACCAAGCTTTTCCATACTTGTGTCCATGGGACGTTCATCTTTGTCAACAATTACTTCTTTCCTTCGTGAAATAAATGAAACAGGAACGATCTCTTCAGCAAAAGTACCATCATTGACTGCTGCAAAAGCTCTCTGATGACTCAACAGAGCAAGTTTATCCTGATCTTCTCTTGAGATACCATACTTATCAGCAATATTCTCAGCAGTCAGTCCCATGTGATATC
>JAGLLQ010000092.1 GCA_023140455.1 Desulfobacteraceae bacterium
TGTGTTACCCTTCCAAGGTTAATGATGATAAAATTAGAATAATTCATCACGGTATTGCAAACCCAACGAGGAAGCTTGAATTGATGATTCAATGTATGGATTTTGTTGATAACAGATTTTCTTTGGATTTGATGTTGGTTGGCTGTGGAAATCGATATTATAGGTTCCTTGAAAAGCAGGTACAGAAACGCAATAATGTGAGACTGATCAGTCCGGTTCCTTTTAAAGAAATTGTTTCATTCTCTAATAAATATGATATAGGCTTATTTTTGGTTCCGCCATCAACTTTTAATCTAAAGCATTGTATGCCTAATAAATTTTTTGAATTTATTCAGGCACGTCTTGCTGTAGCTGTTGGCCCTTCACCAGATATGGCTTGTTTTGTGAAAAAATATGATATTGGTATTGTTTCTACGGATTTTACACCACAAAGTATGGCCTTTGAACTTAATTCTCTTTCAAAAAAGAATATTCAATATTATAAAAAACAATCTGATAAAATCGCTGATAAGTATACAGCAGAGCGTAATGAGAAAAAATTAATAGAATTGCTCGATTTTTATCAGGAATTTAATACGCTGAGACCTTTGCGAGACGCACATATCCCTTGAATTATAACATTTTAGATAAAAATTTTTTAACCGATATCCGGCTGATTACCAGCCAGATATTGTCTCTATTTGAGAGTTTTTTTAAATATTGTATCAAACGTCAGAAAAAAGTAAAAAGTGTGAGTTAGGAATAAAATATATTAAAATAATTTATTGAAAGGTAAAATTTTTTATGTTCAAAATAATAAAAGATCGAAAAATCAAAATTGCTATTATCGGATGTGGAAGAATTGCAAACAATCATTTTGGATCTATAGAGAAACTTAGTGATGATTTTGAATTAGTGGCTGTATGTGACACAAATACTGAAATCCTTCAAGAGACACAAGATAAATACAATGTGCCTGGATACTCCTCTCTTGAAAAATTATTAAATGAAATAGATGTAGATATAATCTCCATATGCACTCCCAGTGGAATCCACCCTTACCAGACAATTCTCGGTGCAAAAAAAGGCGTGCATATAGTAACTGAAAAACCCATGGCAACAAGGTGGCGTGATGGTCTTGCAATGGTGAATGCCTGTGATGAGGCTGACGTAAGACTATTTGTAATTAAACAGAACAGAAAAAATTCTACTTTGCAGCTTCTGAAACGTGCGATTGATGAAAAGCGTTTTGGAAGAATAAATATGGTAAACCTTAATGTTTTCTGGACAAGGCCACAGGAATATTATGACAGTGCTAAATGGCGCGGCACATGGGAATTGGACGGCGGAGCATTCATGAACCAGGCTAGTCACTATGTTGACCTTCTTGAATGGTTGATTGGACCTATTGCAGACATACATGCAATGACCGGCACCCTTGCACGGGATATTGAAGTTGAAGATACCGGCGTCATGAATATCAAATGGAGAAATGGTGGAATGGGATCAATGTGTGTGACCATGCTCACCTATCCAAAAAACTTTGAAGGTTCATTGACAATTTTAGGTGAAAAAGGAACTGTTAGGATAGGAGGAGTTGCTGTAAACGAAATCCAGCACTGGGAGTTTGAAGAAACTTGTGATTATGATCAGCAAATTAAAGATGCAAACTATGAAACAACTTCTGTTTATGGATTTGGACATCCATTATATTTTAAAAATGTTATTGATGTCTTGCGTGGGGAAGCAGAACCTGAAACTGACGGCCGAGAAGGTCTTAAATCTCTGGAAGTTATCATAGCAACATATTTATCAGCCCGGGACGGAAAAACCGTTTCTCTTCCTCTGGAGTACTAATTATGAAATATTCTGTACATGAAACAGCTATAGTTGATAAAGGCACTACAATTGGAAACGATACCAGTATCTGGCACTGGGTTCACATATGTAAAGATGCGGTAATTGGAGAACAATGTTCCCTTGGCCAGAATGTTTTTGTTGGAAACAGAGTCGTAGTCGGCAATAATGTAAAAATCCAGAACAATGTATCTGTTTTTGATAATGTAACCTTGGAAGATGATGTTTTTTGCGGTCCCAGTATGGTATTTACCAATGTTTTCAACCCAAGATCAGAAATATCTAGAAAAGATGAATACCGAAGCACTCTTGTAAAAAAAGGTGCGACCTTAGGCGCAAACTGCACCATTGTTTGCGGTAATACAATTGGTGAATATGCTTTTATCGGAGCAGGGTCAGTAGTTACAAAAGATGTTAAACCCTTTGCTTTAATGGCAGGTGTCCCTGCAAAACAGATAGGATGGATGAGCAGGTTTGGAGAAAAGCTTGATTTGCCATTAAAAGGTAATGCCCAGACTAGATGCCTTAATACCAATGACTTATATCAGCTAAAGAATAACCAGGTTAAAATAATAAAAGGATAAATCAATATGCAATTCATCGACCTGAAAGCCCAATATATACGAATAAAAGAAAACATTGATAAAAGAATCCAGAAAGTCCTTGACCACCAGCGTTTTATCATGGGACCTGAAGTTCAGGAACTTGAAGAAAAACTTGGCTCTTATGTTGGTGTAAAACACTGTATCGGTGTTGCAAACGGAACAGATGCTCTCCAAATTTCCATGATGGCTTTAGGAATAAAGCCAGGAGATGAAGTCATTACAACTCCATTTTCATTTATTGCAACAGCAGAAACAATAGTTCTATTAGGCGCAAAACCTGTTTTTGTAGATATTGACTCAAAAACATATAATATTAATCCCAATCTTATCGAACAGGCAATTACTGATAAAACAAAGGCTATTATGCCTGTAAGCCTCTATGGTCAATGTGCAGAATTTGATAAAATTAATGAAATTGCAGAAAAACACAATATTCCGGTTATTGAAGATGGCGCACAAAGTTTTGGAGCCACCTACAAAGGTAAAAAATCATGTTCTTTAAGCACAATCGGCTGTACATCCTTTTTCCCCTCAAAACCCCTTGGTGCTTACGGTGATGCCGGGGCATGTTTTACAGATGATGATGAACTTGCAAAAATAATGAGAGAAATCAGAGTGCATGGACAAGACAGACGATACCATCATCCAAGGATTGGTGTTAATGGACGTTTAGACACATTACAGGCAGCAATCCTCCTTGCAAAATTTGACATATTCCCAGAGGAAGTTGAGGCCAGGTCAAAAATAGGACAAAGGTATTCTGAATTATTACACAACACAAATGTCATTACACCATATATTGAAACCTATAACACAAGTGTTTATGCACAATATACGATCCAGGTTGACAACCGGGATGAACTACAGAAAAAACTTAAAGAAAATGATATCCCAACTGCTGTTCACTACCCAATCCCCTTAAATAAACAACCGGCATTAAAACAATCAATACACAACCCAATTGCTGAAAAAATTGCTGAAAAAGTTATGAGCTTACCAATGCATCCATTGCTATCTGAAAAAGATATGAATTCTATTGTTGAAGTAATTAATAAATAACTTTGCAAAATTTATAATATATGATTAAGAGGAAAACATGTCATTACTTAAAGAACAGATAAAGAAATTTAATAACAATAAAGCTGTAATTGGAATAATCGGGCTTGGGTATGTGGGATTACCATTGGCTCTTGAATACCTGAAAGAAGGTTATGCCATCGTGGGATTTGATATTGATTCAAATAAAATCGATTCTCTTAAAGAGGGCAATAGTTATATTGAACATATTGATGTTTCAAAAATCAAAGCTGCCTATGACAAAGGAACATTTTTACCAACTACTGACTTTTCAAAAGCACATAAAACTGATGCGTTGATATTATGTGTTCCAACACCATTAAATGACCACAGAGAGCCTGATTTATCATATGTAATTGGCTCGCTTGAAGCTTTGCTCCCTTATTTAAGAGAGGGGCAGGTTCTTTCACTGGAAAGCACAACATATCCGGGCACTACCGAAGAAGAATTGAAACCAAGAATAGAAAAACAGGGCTTTATTATTGGTGAAAATTTTTATCTTGTCTATTCTCCAGAACGTGAAGATCCAAATAATCCTAACTATACAACAAAGACTATACCAAAAGTCTGTGGCGGGACAACAAGCGCCTGCATGGAAATTGGCACAGCACTTTATAATAAAATCATTGACATCGTTGTCCCTGTGAGTTCAACTCAAGCTGCAGAAATGACAAAAATATTAGAAAATACCTTCAGGGCTGTAAACATAGCTTTAGTAAATGAACTCAAAATAGTTGCTGAGCGTATGGGAATTGACCTGTTTGAAGTTATTCGTGCAGCTGCAACAAAACCATTTGGCTTTATGCCTTTTTATCCAGGCCCCGGTTTAGGTGGGCATTGTATTCCCATAGACCCATTTTACCTGACCTGGAAAGCTCGTGAATATGGGGTCGCAACTAAGTTTATAGAGCTTGCCGGTGAAGTAAATATAGCAATGCCGGATTATGTTATCAGCAAAGTAATGGATGCCTTAAACACAAAAGGAAAATCTGTTAAAGGTTCAAAAATTCTTATTCTCGGCATAGCTTATAAAAAAAATGTAGATGATATGCGTGAATCACCAAGCGTTGAACTTATGGTAAAATTGGAGGAAAAAGGTGCACAAATATCTTATTCAGACCCTCATGTACCAAAATTTCCTGAAATGAGAAACTATAAATTTGATTTAACAAGCATGGAACTCTCACCAAAGACTCTCTCAGAATTTGATTGTGTTCTAGTAGCTACAGATCATGACAGGTTTGATTGGGAAATGATTGAAAAAAATGCAACACTGATAGTTGATACAAGGGGTAAATACACTATTGACAATAAAATGAGCTTTAGAGCGTAAAGTAAGCAATAATTAGAAAGGACATGAGGTTGAATCATTATTTAAAAGGGAAACGTATTTTAATAACAGGCGCATGCGGAACAATTGGTTCTGAGTTGTTTCGTATGCTTTGTCAAACTTTGGAATACGAACCAAAGGAAGTCGTGGGGGTTGACAACAGAGAGAGTGATATTTTTTTTATGGATCAAAAATATCTTAATGATGAAAGGGCAAAATTTTATCTTGCAGACATTAGAGATTATAGTAAAATAACTCGTATCATGGCAGATATTGATATCGTATTTCATGCTGCCGCCTTAAAACATGTGGTACTTTGTGAACGATCCCCTTTTGAAGCAGTTCAGACCAATATTCATGGTGTTCAAAATATCATTAAGGCAGCAATTGATAATCATGTTTCCAAAGTAATTTTTACAAGCTCTGATAAAGCTGTTAATCCTACTAATGTAATGGGTACTTCCAAACTTATGGGAGAGCGTCTGATTACTGCCACAAGCAGCAATAATTATGCCAATAATACAATATTCGCATCCACTCGTTTTGGCAATGTTCTTGGATCAAGCGGATCTGTAATACCAATTTTTCAAAAGCAGATTGAAAAAGGCGGACCATTAACTATCACAGATACAGATATGACAAGATTTATAATGAGCATTGAAGAAGCAGCCAGGCTTGTTATTGATTCTATTTTTGTTGCCAGAGGAGGCGAAGTTTTTGTCACTAAAATGCCGGTCGTACGAATTGTAGACCTGGCAGAAGTTATGATCAATGAACTTGCTCCTGAATATGGATATAAGCCATCAGATATAGAGATAACTCAGATTGGGATAAAACCCGGTGAAAAATTATATGAAGAGCTGATGAGTCATGAGGAAACAAGAAGGGCAGTGGAGCTTGATAACTATTTTGCTATTCTGCCTGCATTTAGAGGACTTTATAAAGATATATCCTATGAATATAATAATATAATATCCCAAAAGGTCACAGACCCTTATGTCTCTGCAGATGAGCCACATCTTGACAAAGATTCATTAAGAACTTTTTTATTATCAAATAATCTGCTTGATTTAAATCAGTTTGGGAAAAACCATCCTGATGCACGGTACTGGCCGGGAGATAAAAAGGGGAATTAACAATATATGAAAGTTTTTATTGCGGGTGGAGATGGATACCTTGGCTGGCCAACTGCCATGAATTTATCTGCACATGGTCATGATGTCCTTGTTGCAGATAACTATCTTAGAAGAAATATGTCTCTTGAAGAGGACGTAGAACCTTTATACGAGGTGCCAAACCTCATAGAACGTTCAAGGTTATGGTTAAAAAAAACAGGTAAGAAAATTGATGTACGCATTGGTGATCTAATTGATTGGGATTTTATTTCCACAATATTTAAAGAATTCAAACCTGATGCTATTGTCCATTATGCAGAACAGCCTTCAGCTCCTTATTCAATGTTGAACAGAAAGGCAGCGTTATTGACCATAAATGTTAATTTGAACGTAACCGCAAATATTATTTTTGCAACTAAGGAATTTACACCTGATGCTCACATTGTTAAGATCGGAACAATGGGTGAATATGGTACTCCCAATATTGATATTGAAGAGGGTTGGATTGATATAGAACATAAAGGAAGAAGCCATAATTTTTTATACCCCAGGCAGGCGGGCAGCCTTTACCACACCACTAAAATTATGGATACTGACCTTTTATGGTATTATGTGAGAATGTGGGATCTTCGGGTAACTGATTTAATGCAGGGCCCTGTTTATGGAATATTTACCAAAGAAACCCAGGATGATGAACGATTATTTCCTTTTTTTAATTATGATGAACTATTCGGCACTATAATAAACAGGTTTGTTGTACAGGCAGTTATAGGTTACCCTCTTACTGTATATGGGAAAGGCGGTCAAACCAGGGGATATTTGAATATACAGGATACGCTTAACTGTGTAAGGCTTTCTCTTGAAAATCCTGCTGATAAAGGTGAACTTCGAATATTTAATCAGTTGACCGAGACCTTCTCTGTAAATGAACTTGCTGATAAAATAGTAGAAGCTGGTGAAAAAATTAGCTTGGACGTTAAAATAAAAAATATTGAAAACCCGCGCAAAGAGCTTGAAGAACACTATTATAATCCGGTTCACACAGGATTAATTGAACTTGGTCTTAAACCTCATTTTCTAACACAGGATGTACTCATGGAAATGATGAACTTTGTAATAAAACATAAAACCAATATTGCAGAACATAAAATTTTTAGGGGTACTAAATGGGATTAAACTGGCTTATAACAGGTGGATGCGGATTTATTGGCAGGAATTTGATTAAAAACCTCGTAGATGAAGGTAATCATTATATTAGAGTCATCGATAACTTAAGTGTTGGAACAAAATCAGATCTTTCTCAAGTCTGCACTTTTAAAGAAATTTCTGCAAAAAATGATTTATTAACTACTTCCACTCCTTCCATTGACTTGATTATAGGGGATATTCTAAACGCTGACCTTGCTGTCCAAATAACAAACGATATTGATGTAATAGTTCATTTTGCTGCAAACACAGGTGTTGGACCATCAGTAGAAAACCCACGCAAAGATTGTGAAACAAATGTTATTGGTACATTCAACTATCTGGAAGCAGCCCGTTTAAATTCTGTAAAACGATTTGTTTTCGCATCTTCCGGCGCACCTGCCGGCGAAGTGGAGCCCCCTATTCATGAGGAACTTCCTCCCCATCCGGTCTCTCCCTACGGTGCCAGTAAACTTGCAGGTGAAGGGTATTGCTCTGCATATTACCAAACTTTTGGTATTGAAACGGTCTGTCTTCGTTTTGGTAATGTCTATGGTCCTTTATCATCAAATAAGGACAGTGTTGTTGCCAAGTTTATCAAAAAAACATTAAACAATGAAACTTTAGATATTTATGGAGACGGCAGTCAGACAAGGGATTTTATTTTTATTGAAGACTTGATCCATGCCGTCTGCCTGGCAGTAGAAAAAAAGAATGTTGGTGGAGAGATATTTCAGATTGCGACAAATACTGAAACCAGCGTGAATGAGATGGCTGAAAAGCTTGTCAGCATCTTTGATAGAAAAGGCTTTGGCAATATTAAAATTGAGATGACTGATACAAGACTCGGTGATGTTAAACGTAACTTTTCTGATACTTCAAAGGCAGCCCGCGTGTTAGAATGGACATCTAAGACTGATTTGAACAAAGGACTGAAGAAAACCGTGGATTGGTTTTTGAGCCGGTGTGATGGCTGTTAACGAATTAATTTAACTATAGATATGTACTTGAAACACTCTGCACATGAAAATATTGCATCTAAATTATCGTAGAAAACTTTCTGAAGGGATAAAGAAGCAACTTCGTTATGAACAAAGCGCTGCAGATAAGTTAAAGGGAATAAAGTGGGATATCGTTGCATTCCAGATTAATACGTCTCAGAATGCTTTTGAAAGGCAGCTTCCTTTTTTTTTCAGGTCATTATTTCTTAGCAAACTATATACCTGGATTTTTCTTTTATACCACCATTCTAGGTATGATTTCGTGCTTATGCGGTATGCGGCATTTGATCCTTTTGTTATATTGTTTGGCTGGTTTGTGCGCAACCGGATTAGTGTTCATCATGCCAAGGAAATCGAAGAGCTCAAATTAGTCAGAGAAGATTGGAGGGGAAAGGCTGCATCTTATCTTGCAAGGATTACTGGGTTTATCAGTTCACGACAAGTTAAGGGTATTGTTGGAGTAACTCAGGAAATCGCAGATTATCAAATAAGTGTACATAAAGCGAACTGTCCAGCTGGTTTTTATCCTAATGGGATCGACTTGAGCCAGATTGATCTTATCGAGGACTATCGAAGGGAGGATATTCATGTTGTTTTAATGTGTGGAAAATTTTCGCCCTGGCACGGCTTGGACAGGCTAATTGAAGCTGTAAAAATTTATGAGGCATCACCTTTATCAGACAGCGGTATCTCGATCCATTTAATTGGCACGCTTGATTTGCACCAAAAAAAAATCATCAGCCTTCTTGATTTGAAAAAAGTTAAGATTCTGTGTCACGGACATATGCATCATCAAGCATATAATACTATATTGTCAAAATGTGATATTGGTCTTGACTCTCTAAGCATTGATAAAAAAAATTTAACAGAAGCTACGGCATTAAAAGTAAGAGAGTATCTTGCTATTGGTTTACCTGTTTATTCGCCTTTCAAAGATTCTGCCATACCGGAGGGCTTTCCTTATTATCGTGTGGACTTGTTAGATTTAAATCGAATAATTTCTTATGCTCATGAGATGAAAAGTGTCTCCAGGTCAATGGTGCGTGATGCAAGCGCTTCATACATTCAAAAGTATAATATTATGAAAAATTTAAGCAGATGGCTAAAAAAGATTTAGTCAGGTTGAATTTTTTTGAATTTCAGAAGTGTTTATTGCCTGATTACGGGCAGCAGGTATTATGGATATAGATTTAAATGAAAGATAATTTATCAGGTCACCATATATGCCATATTCAGACGACTTTTAAAACTGGTGCCGGCGCAACAAGAAGAACAATTGCAGTTTTAAGGGGGCTGAAAAAAACAGGTTGTAATATAAGTCTTATAGTTGGTGTTGATTCCGAGAATATTCAGGAGTTGCAAGAGGCTGGCATCTCGGTATATATGATACCAGAGTTAAGAAAGCATATCTCTTTTAAAAATGAATTAATTGTTCTATACAGGCTTGCCAGAATTTTAAGACAGATACGACCTGATATCGTTCATACACATTTAGCAAAAGCAGGAATTCTGGGGAGAGTTTCGTCAATAATAGTTGGGACACCAATAATCCTCCACACTGTTCATGGTCCTTCTTTTCCTGAGTCATTCAATTTTTTTAAACGGACACTATTTAAATGTTTGGAGTTTTTGGTTTCAAAAAAGACTGATAGATTTATTTTTGTAGGAAAAGAGTTGAAGAATTTATATATAGAGAAAAGGATCTCAAAGGAATCAAACTCTATTGTTATTCGTACAGCCCGTCCAAAGAAGGATTTTGATTTTCTATATCAATTGTGCCCTGAAAGTGTAATAGATATAAGGAAAAGTATCACTAACAATGAGAATTGTTTTTTGATGATTTATGTTGGACGTATTGTTCCGTCAAAACAGCAGGAACATGCTATCAGTATTTTGAAACAATTAAGAGAATCGGGTTATAATGTAGAACTCATTTTTGTAGGAGTGGCATTTATTGATGAAGAGAAAAAATACCAACTATACCTGGAAAAACTTGTAGCAGAATTTAAACTTGGTCAATATGTCCATTTTGCAGGTTATCAAAGTAATGTCTTGGAACTTATGGCAGTATCAGATGTTGTAATTCTCACTTCAAAATATGAAGGTATGCCAAATGTTTTGACAGAGGCTGCTATGGTGGGAACGCCATTTATATCATATGAGGTCAGCGGAATAGTTGAATTCACCCAATATGTCAAAAATGTAATAACCATAAAACAATCAGACATTGAAGACTTTGTCCGGCAATTATGTTTATTAATAAAGCAAAGAGATGTATCTCAAGATATCAAAGACAAAGATATCGAATCAAGCAAGTATCAATATTTTGAAGAAGATATGGTAGAACAGAAAATCAACTACTATAAAATAATATTATCAGAGAGACAGGTTAATTGAAGGACTGTCGGGAGGCAGTAAAAAATTAAGTATGCGGCGTTATCTATTAAATCAAACCAAAAAATATAAGTACATACTGTTCTTATGTGATATTGCTATTATAATTATGGGAGTATTGTTAAGTTACTCTCTCAGGATATATTTCAATCAAAACTATTTCAGTTTTGACATGGTTCTGGACAAACTGAGCCCCTGGCATATTCTGTTGGTACCTATACACATATTTACACTGTATATATTTGACCTTTATAATATTGATAGTCTGGTCAATTCGGTGAGATCCTCTGTGCTTGTTGTCGTCAGTATTATCTCCGCTGGTGTGGTTATGAGTGGTATCCTTTTTTTTATACCAAAATATGTGTTTGGCAGGCAGGTTCTGCTTATTTATCTTTTCTCCCTGAGTTTGCTGCTTGTTATCTGGCGTTTGATATTTCTTAATGGTCTTTCAGTCATTGGTAGAAAGAAAAAAATAGCTCTTTTATGCCATACTGATACTGCAAAAGTATTTATGGATTTTTTGTCACAGTCTGATTACAACCAGATTGAAGTTTCCCATGTTTTTTGCAAGAATGGAAACATGAATTGTGAAAATTCGGAAATAAAATTTTGTTCCTCTTTTTCTGAACTTTTAGGCACCAGGCAATTCGATATCCTTGCATATGATTCTTCAAAGGGAAACTTTACAGATGAAGAGATACGTCTAATACTTGAAATAAGGCAGAGAAATATAAATATTTATGAAATTTCCAGTTTATATACAAACCTGAGTGGGAAAGTTCCTTTGGAGATAGTGGATGGTAAATGGGTAATGAATTCCGAGGGATTGCAGGGTTTGGTTAGCAAACCCTATATACGCCTGAAAAGGCTGTTTGATGTTGTTGTTTCTTGTACCCTCCTCATTGTGCTTTATCCTTTATTATGGATTTTAATAGCGGCTACTATTAGAATGGAGAGTAAAGGGAATATTATTTTTTTTCAAGAGCGACTTGGGCTTAATCGTAAGCCCTTTTCATGTTACAAATTTAGAACAATGGTTGAAAATGCAGAAGAATTATCAGGTCCAGTATGGGCAGGAGATAACGATCCAAGAATTACGAAAGTTGGTAAATTTTTGAGAAAAACTCGTTTAGATGAATTACCTCAATTATGGAATATTTTGAAAGGAGATATTAGTTTTGTTGGTCCCAGACCAATTCGAAAACATTTTGCAGATAAGTTGAGTAAGCAGATTCCTTTTTATGAATTAAGATTCAGTGTGCAGCCAGGGTTAAGTGGATGGGCTCAGGTTAATCATAATTATGCCGGTTCTGAGGATGGGCAGCGTGAAAAATTTCAATATGAATTGTTTTATATTCAGAATATGTCTCTGTTTTTGGATGTTATCATTATTTTTAAAACTATCCGTTCATTTTTGAAGGTTGAAGGAAAATAAATCTAAAATACATAGTGTTAAGGAACTGGTAATGATTTTTAAACAGACCCCAAAATTTTTTCTAAATAAATTAAATATATGTACTGCTTTGGTGGTTGGGTCTTATTTTTTTTCAACTATTATTTTCAGCTATTGGACTGAATTACAAATCAGGGGTTATTTTTATTCGTCTGTATTATTGATATGTTATTTTCTATACTATTTTTTTAGAACTAAAGAACCTATATTATTTTTTAATAAATATTTGATATTGTATTATTTATTATTTTTATTTTGTGCAATATCTTTTTCAATCGGTCCAAAATTTGAGAATGATATTCAAGTAATAAAATTGTTTTTTAAGGTAACGTTGCTTATTTTTTTTATTTCAAATTTAGTAAAAAATCAGCATACACTTATGTTTACTTTGTTTGTTATTAGTTTATCCTCGTTGGTTTTTTTCTATCTTGATTTTGATATGATATTAATTGCAAGCAAGGAGGCAGCAAGATTACATGGAACAATTAATGATCCTAATCAACTCTCAACATTATTAATTGTTATAATTTGGGCAAATTTGTGTTTGATGTTTACTTTGAAAAGCAAATGGCGATATCTATTATTAATTAATCTGACACTATCTTTTTATATGATGTTGCTTACTGGTTCAAGAAAAGGTTTTTTTGCAGTAATCCTTCTTTCATTTCTTATTTTTTATTTCCATGGTCGTATTTCTCTTCAAAAAAAAACTCGGCGATCGAATAGAATTTTTTATTATAGTCTGTTTTTTCTATTAACTTTTATTGTTGTTTGTGGCGTTGCTGTTTCACCACACGGTAAACGACGTATTAAACATATGGTAGTAACTCTTAATGCTGAACACATCACGTGGGGCCGCCCTTTACATTATCGATCAACATACAGAATGTTTTTAGAATCTCCGATTTTAGGAAAAGGTTTTAATCAGTTTAGGTACATAGCTTATAAATATGGTTCTCCTAAAAAAGGAGTATATTCACATTCAACTTTTCTTGAATTATTGGCAAATACAGGGATTGTTGCTCTTTTTCTATATCTTGGTGCAGTATTTTATATTTTTTACGGTATATCAAAAAGCTTAAAATTGAACATCACTGATAAAGATAATGTTATTTTAAGGTTTGGTCAGATATTGATAGTTCTGATGCTTTTTTGCAATTTGTTTTCGGGTATGTACGCACATAAATTATTGTGGCCTTTGTTGGCAGTGTATGTTGGATTTTTTAATTCTCTTGGAACTGGTAAAAAAGTGGAAAGTTAATTCTTTTATCATATAAATTAAATAAGATATAACAAATTAGATCAGAAAAAATTATAAAAATTAATCAAAAAATAAAAACTTCAGGCGAGCCTATTATTGAAAAATGGAACGCCCATGCAAAGGTCCTAATTATTATTATTGGGATTGCTCTTATCTTCACTCTTGCATTTAAACAGAGCCCTTTATATACATCAAATCAACATACTAAATTTCTTCATGGTTTAGCTCAGGCAGGCTATGGGCATTTAAATGAAGATTGGCAAGCAAACACAAAAAATGGGCTTCCAGCTTTCACGACTCTTGTATATTTAACATATAAATTTTCCAGCCAGTACATATTTTTTGTTTATCGTATCTTGTTTTTTATACTTTTTTTCTTCCTATGTTATAAAATAGGAGAAATGCTTTTTTTACAAAAAGAAAAGATTAAAATAAAAACAGGATTTGCTTTATCTATTTGTTTTATTTTCTCACATTTATTTTCAGATATATTGGGATGGAATGCTTGGGGTGGTGCAGCTGGACAATATATTCCCTCATACTTTCAGCCCTCTTTTTTCGGTGTGTTTATTTTACTGTCTTTTTATTTGTTTTTGGAAAAAAAATACTCTCTGGCTTTATTAAGTACAAGTGTTTCAGCTTTATTTCATCCTGCATATCTTTTAAGTGCTGTTGTGATCAATTTGACTTATCTTTTTGTTTTCTATAAAGAAAAACAACTTGATTGGAAGGTTGTTTTCTCTTTTT
This sequence comes from Desulfobacteraceae bacterium, assembly GCA_023140455.1. The sequence continues at coordinate 14,005 of JAGLLQ010000092.1, forward strand.
TGCTTAGCCTTACGGTTATAGTTTCAACACCAGTTTATATGACAATTGTTTTTGCTCCAACTTCACCGGAAATATTTGCTTTATCAAAGGAGATTTTGGCTTTTACTCGTATCCCACATCATTCAAAAGTTGAAATATGGTTTTCAGGCATAATACCCTGGTTGCAAGTTTTATTATTATTATTATCTCTTTGGTTGATAAGAAAAAATAAGTTTATGATTGTTCTTGCTATATGCTCTATTTTTTGCATACTACTAACCACCATTCAATATTTTATAGGTGATGCAGGGCTTGCACTGATAGCCCCCTGGCGCGCCTCTGTTTTTTTGTATCCTTTAAGTGTTATAATTTTATTATCATATTTTTTTAAAAAATGGCTTAGTAAGACCCATCAAGGTCAGAATATATCTTTAATTATTTGTGGTTTACTTGTGTTGGCTTCATTATTGTATAATGGGTATGATTATTATGATTATTATAAAGGAACTATAAACAAAAATTTTAAGCATAATCTTCTTTTAGAAAAAAGGGCAGTTAAAGTAGAACATAAAGATAAAGTTTTAAAAAACAATATTGTTAAAAAAAAGAAGAAAAGTGATAATTTGCCAGTTCTCGATTATATCCGAAAAAATGGGAAGTCTGGTCAGGTGTATTTGACGCATGTTAAAATGCATAATTTTCGTTTGGATTCAGGGATGCCTCAGTTCGTTTCCTGGAAATCTCATCCTTATAAAGATGTCGAAGTTTTGGAGTGGCATAAGCGCATTAATGTTGTTAATAAAATTTTTAACAAAGACCAATTTTATTGTGAAGCATTTCAAAAGATGTTGCAAGAGTATAAAATAACCCACTTGTTGATTGATATAAAAAAAACAAATGACCCAGCATGCAGTAATCTTAAACTTATCAAAAAAGATACTAACTTTAAACTTTATAAAGTAAATATATGAATATTTCTGTAGTTATTCCTGTTAAAAATGAACAAGAGAATGTAAAAATTCTTACTAACGAAATTGAGGAAGCTCTTACGCCCACAAAAATTCTTTTTGAAATTATCTATGTGGATGATGGCAGTACTGACGAAACTTATAAGGAGCTAACAAAATTGTCTGTCACGACAATCAGGCATAAATTTTCTTATGGTCAGAGCCAGGCTATCCATACAGGTATTAATATGGCTAAGTATGATTACATTGTGACCTTGGATGGAGATGGACAGAATAATCCAGCTGATATTCCAAAGTTGATAGATGTATATAAGGATAACAAATTTTTTGGATTTGTAATGGGTGAAAGGCAGAAGCGACAGGATAATTTGTTAAGGAAAATTTCTTCCAGGGTTGCCAATAAGGTAAGGGGTCGAATGCTAAAGGATGATTCAAATGATAGTGGGTGTGGTTTGAAAATGGCTCCCAAAAAGATTTGGCTAATGTTACCTTATTTTGATCACATGCATCGTTTCATGCCTACTTTAGCTAAAAGAGAAGGGTTGGAAATTGAATTTGTTCCAGTT
>JAGLLQ010000093.1 GCA_023140455.1 Desulfobacteraceae bacterium
AAAGCCAAATCAAGAATAACATCCTATGAAAATCTCTTGAAAAAAGATGCACAGCAGCAAGATGAACGCATGGAAATTTTCATTCCACCAGGACCAAGGCTAGGAAGTAAGGTTCTGATTGCTAACAACTTATCCAAAGCCCTGGGAGAAAAATTGCTCATTGATAAAATGAATTTTATAGTCCCTCCGGGTGCAATTGTGGGTATAATAGGTCCAAATGGAGCTGGAAAATCAACTCTTTTTAAAATGATAATTGATCAGGAAAAGCCGGACTCTGGTGAACTTGAATCAGGTGATACAGTACGACTTGGGTATGTTGATCAGGATAGAGACACACTTGATGGAGAAAAAAGTATCTGGGAGAATATTTCAGGCGGGGGCGATACACTCCTGATTGCCGGAAGAAAGATCAATTCCAGAGCTTACGTTTCAAAATTTAATTTTTCAGGTACAGATCAGCAGAAAAAAACCAAGGTTCTTTCAGGAGGCGAGAGAAACCGTGTCCACCTTGCCAATGTACTTAAATTAGAGGCTAACCTGCTTTTACTAGATGAGCCTACAAATGATCTTGATGTAAATACAATGAGAGCTCTCGAGGAAGCACTCGAAGCTTTTGCAGGCTGTGCAATGATAATAAGCCATGACAGATGGTTTTTAGACAGAATTGCAACCCATATACTTGCATTTGAAGGCAACAGTGAGACATTCTTCTTTGAAGGAAGCTATTCAGATTATGAAAAAGACAGACGAAAAAGGCTTGGTTCAAAAGCAGATCAGCCAACAAGGATTAAATACCGCCAATTGACCAGGTAATTGTTAATGAAAATAAAAAGAACCCTTGAGAACCCGATCTTAACAACACATATTGCTGTATTTCTTTTCGGGTTTTCAGGACTTTTTGGAAAATTTTTCTCATTCAGCCCGATATATATTGTACTTGGCAGAACGTTTTTTGCATCCCTTGCATTACTTACTTTCATCTACTTCTTTAAAAAGGCAGCAATTAGACCTGCTTCTTTAAAAGATGCCTTTGCTTTTGCTCTCCAGGGTTTACTTTTAGCTTTTCACTGGGTATGTTTTTTTTACTCTATTCAGATATCCACTGTTGCTGTTGGATTACTGACTTTTTCTACTTTCCCGCTCTTTGTAACATTTTTAGAACCACTTTTCTGTGAAGAAAAACTATATATAAAAGATATTATACTTGCATGCCTGATTTTAGTCGGGACTTCCCTTATTATTCCATCCCTTGATTTTTCAAACAATATCACAAAAGGCGGATGTGTCGGGATATTAGCAGGCTTTACATTTGCAGTATTAGCAATTGTAAACAGAAAAAATGCAAAAAAGCTAAGCCCTTTTTCCATTGCTCTTCATCAAAACTTTTTTGCTACACTATTTCTACTCATACCGGCATTTCTCATCAGCTCTCCCCTGCCCCTGTATAGTGATCTTCCGTTACTAGCAGTCTTAGGAATCCTGTGTACTGCATTATCACACTCTCTTTTTATAAAATCACTTGTTCATATAAAAGCACAGACTGTGAGTATTATCACAGGACTTGAGCCTGTCTGGGGGATTACCCTGGCGGTATTATTTTTTAACGAAATTCCAAATTTAAAAACAGTCATTGGTGGATCTATAATAATCTTTACTTCTTTTTTGACTATTAATAAAAAAATACAAAAAACTAATAAATAGCACATATCATTATTAATAATCAGTCTTTTAATTTACAAATATTGATTTGCCTAAAGATTTTGTAGCATCAGAAAGATCCAGGCCATGACCCTCTATAAGAATTGTTTTGCATCGAGAATAAGTTGATAAAGCCTGGGCATGCTGCCCTAAATTCTGATAGCAAATAATAATTTTCCTATACAACTCTTCTACAAGATAATTCTTGTCCAGTCCATTTTGATAGCATACCAACGCTTTTTCCCATTGGCCGAGGTTCTCAAAGTATTGCCCTGTTGTTAAGACAGCTGTTAAATACAAATCTTCAAGACTGCTCCTGGTTGAAATAATATATGGAGTCCATTCTTCACCAGACAGAAATCTGCCTTTATATAAATCAATTGCCTGTTGGATTTGTATCATTTTTTGAACGGCATCAAGTTTCGCGTTATGGAAATCCATGGTATCAACGTTTCCAATTAGCTCTTTAAATGCCCATGCATCAATCCAACAAAAATCCCGGCTTAAAGTCAAACGTCTATCAACAAGGCTAATCGATTTGGATTCACCTAAAAGCTTACGCAGGCGATGCAATGTTGTTGCAAAGGACTTACGGGCATTATCACCGTCAGCATCAGGCCAGAGGACATCTGAAATCCTGTCTTCATGTACATCATTTCCACCCATGGCAATTAAAATCTTAAGCATGGCAAGAGGTTTATGTTGAACTTTTCCTGAAAACTTCATCAATGAATCGTTTTTTCGCAATTCAAATCTACCCAAAGTATAAATTTTTAGAGGCCATGGCCAGTTTACATGGTGAACTGGAGAATTCTTTGGAATCAATTTCCTCTTTTTTATTATGGTTTGCACATAATCGACCTCTATGTCATGTTCAAGCGCCTTGACACACAAAAAAGTGGTAACCTCGGGCAAATCACAGAAAACATTAAGAAGTGCGTATTTCTTTCCTATTGCAAGGGCGTGCCTGAGAGCTTTAGTGCCTGCACTTTCTCTTCCGGAATCCAGATCAATATAAGCTTTTGCCATCAATCCCATGAATTCTTCTTTTAAGGAATCTATATTTTGTAACAATTGGAAATAAATGGAGAAATACTTCTCTGTTTTTTGGGTGTTACCAAGGCCATGCAATACATAAATTTTTAAAAGCAAGCATATCAGGTGGCCAGTTGAATTTCCAATATACTCTGCTATTTCGAGGCTTTTATTGATATTCTTATCAGCCTGAATAAAATCTTTTCTTATCAGAGCCAACCTTGTTTTTTGTAAATAATACAACCATATTTCCCATGGCTTCATAATATCTAAGGTAAGTGCCATTTCTTCAAGCCTGACTTCTGCAGATTTCTGGTCATTGATATCAAGCAAGACTGCCACTTCATGCCCTGAAATCAAAGCATTAAACAGGTCAAGCTTTGTTTCCTTTGCAAACGCTCTGAATTTGGCAACTGCTTCAAGGCTTTCTTGTATTTTTCCTTTGGATTCAAAATAATTAATTTCAGAATATCGTATGAGTATTGTTGAAAGAGGACTTATGGGATATTTAGTTTCAATACTGTGTAGTTTATCCAAAATCTGTTTAGCTTTTTCACAATCAAGTTTATATTGCATATAGTAACCATGTAAATGGCAAAGAAGCAAAGCATTATTATTTAAGGACATTGAATCATTTCCCGGCACAATACCCGAAGATGCCCATTTTTCAATGTCAGGATGTTGGACATGGCGTAAAATAAGTATATTGCACATGCTGGCAGCAACCGGGTATTTAATCTCAGGTATGGGACAACACTCATAGTCTTCTTTTATTTCATCAAAAATTTCAAGCCAGGAATCAAATGTTTTAAAGCTTTCAAAACTCATTATAATAGCGCTTATAACTCCAGACCAGGAGAGTAATTTTCCTATTGCATCCCCTTGAGATGTAAACAGGTTAAATGTCTGTGCAAACTCAAGTTTACTCTGCTCAGGATCAAAAGGAAGTACAGAAGCTGCTT
>JAGLLQ010000094.1 GCA_023140455.1 Desulfobacteraceae bacterium
TTTAGTAACTTGTGTTTCTGTGGGCATATCTTGAGATGTTTGATACTGACATAATTTTAATGTGGTTGCTCCGGCACTTAAAATACCAGTTATGTTGTGACCGGTAATATTAAGATCAATTAAGTCAGAATCAGTATTTTGCTGGAAAATATCGGTTATGATATCCACAACTTCAATAAATTCAGGTGCAAGACCAATATTTTTTGCAAGGGCTTTAATTTTTTTAATATATAAATAGGGGTGGCAGGCACCAATTATTAAACGGTTAGGCTTTATTTTTAATATTTGTTCTTCAAGCTCCTGCCAGCCTGTTTCAGTACAGATATTGTCCATAAAATTGATATTGTTGATACATGGGTCCTGTGTAAATTTTTCAGATAATATTTTGGGGTCAATAAATTTGTTCAATCGTTCTTTGCAGGTACAAATAACCATCATAAGGTCCACAGGCTCACGGGAAACGTCCCGATAAATCTCATTACTTTCAGGTTCGGTGTCGTCAGTGACAGCCTCTAATAGGTTATTGCCTTTCGAATGGATAATGCAGCCTGCATTTTGTGCAGCAGCAGATGCCTGAATAAGAGACTGAGATATGTCTTTTAGACCTGTTACAGATCCGCTTGCAAAAATACCTTCTTTTTCTGTAAGAGTATGTGAAAAGGGTTGTGTCTGTAGAAATCCCCAGGTGTTAACAGGCAGTTCACAGGTTTTTGCAAGGCTGGCTGTTTTATAACCCGGGCGCTGTCCCGTGGAAAGTACAACCATGTCATACAGTTCTTCCCTTAATTTGCCATCCATGGAAATATACCTGATGAACAGATCATTAGTTTTTTTATCAAGTGATAATGAGTGAATTTTACAACGCTCAAAATGAACATCATGTTTGTTTTGTGCAGTATCATAATAGCGCTGAAATGATTTACCGCAAGTTCTCATATCCATATAGAAAATAGTTGTTTCAACTTTGTGATCTGAGATTTCTCTGGCCAGAACAGCTTCTTTTATAGCCATCATACAGCAGATGTTGGAGCAGAAATCTGCATTTTTCTGAGTATCTCTTGACCCTACACATTGCAGCCAGGCTATTTTTTTTACAGGCTGATCATTATCAAGGCGAAGCAGAGCTCCATTACTTGGACCAATGGGGCTGATCAATCGTTCAAATTCTATGTTGGTAAGCACATTGGGGAAAATGCCATAGCCAAAAATATTTTTTTCATCAGCAGGATCATAAAAAGTTGTGCCAATGCTGAGAATAATTGTATCAACCGTTAATTCAAGATCTTTTGTGGCTTCAATATCCTGAAATATTCTTATAACCATAGGCACCAGAGTGTCAGGGTCAAAGGGTTTGATCAGATAATCAAGCGCTCCGATTTTCATTGCTTCCACAGCAGTTTCTACAGTGGCATAGGCTGTCATCATAACCACACTGAGATCAGGGTAAGCGGTTTTTGCTTTTTTAAGGAGTTCAACACCGCTCATTTTTGGCATTTTGATATCAGTAAGCATGAGTTGATAAGATTTTTGTGAAAGTTTGTCCAAGGCATCAGCTCCTGAAGCAGCCATGTCTACAGAAAAATCTTCTTGTTCGAGCCATTCTTTTAATGAATCCCTGAGACTCAGTTCATCATCAACCACAAGTATATTAAACTCTTTCCTGTTTGATTGAGATAATAGAACAGCATTTGTCGGGCATATCTCTTCGCAGGCACCGCAACGGTTGCAGACTGCAAGATCAATAACATAGGCATTGGGAATTGCATGGGGAACAGGAAGATAAATTGCCTTGCGGGAAGAGAGCCCTTCATTAAAACAATCGGGTATTTCCTGTGGACAGACTTTTTCACACAGGCCACAGCCCACACATAGATCCGGATCGACCCAGGTTGGTTTCTGGCGAAGCCTTGCTGTAAAATTACCTGCTTCTCCTGTAAGCTCGCTGAGTTCGCATGATAGTATCAGATTAATGTTTTCATGGAATAATCCTTTGCGCAGGCAAAACTGTGATGATTCATCCCGGTTAACAAGAGGCAGCATTTTGCACATACCACAATGATTGGAGGGGAACTGGTAGTCCAATTGGGTTAATATGCCGCCAATAGCAGGGCTTTTATCAATAAGAGTAACTTGAAAATTTTGTTGTGCAAGATCAAGAGCAGTGCGAATCCCACTAATTCCTGCTCCCACAACAAGTGCATTACTTTTGTTTTTGTAAAGGTTCATTGTCAATTAGTCCCCTTTATTAATTAATACCCACTACATCAAGATATTCTTCTTCCTTAAAGACAGATAATGGAGGCTGCTGATCCATATCTTTGCCAGCCTCATATTCAAATGCTGCCTGTGTGTTATTAGCAATATATTTAAAAATTTCCATAACAGGGATGTCATTGGGGCATGCGTTGGAACACTGACCGCACCCCACACAGGCAAGGCTCATGTGGGCAAGTCTGGTAATGTGGTAAAAATTTGTATCAGTCGGCAGTTTAACTGATCCCTTCCGTTTTGCCCATTGTATATATTGATAAGGGTCATGATTAAATACATCAGTATTGAAAACACACTCCCTGCAATAACAGACAGGGCATGCCACCCTGCAATTATAACAGTTAATACAGCCTGCAAAATAATCTGATAGCTTATCAAGAGTATTGATAGTTTCTTTTGTCTCAGTAAACATCTTGTCCCTGAATTCAATTTTTTTGGATATGATTTTGGAGATAATGTTTTTTCTGTCAGGAGCTTCATCTGCTGATTCTGATAATGAAAGGTTATTAAAGAGATTATCTCCTTTTTCAGTCAATGCCTGCAGCATAAGTCGTTTTTTGATATCTAAACCAAATAAGCCGATCAGGATATCTGCATTTTCCGGGACAGGATTTTCACAGGCTCTGCATGCTGTGGAGAGATCAACTCCATTTAGTGGAGGATCTTGTCCAGAAAGTACATTCTCACAAAATTGCTGTGTTAAGTTTGTAGTACCAGATTCCAAAAGTGTGGCAAAATCTTTATTGGTATATGCTCCCAGACAGTCAATACCAATTATGATAATATCTTCAGTGCTTGCCTGTTTAAGTTTTATAAGTTCAATCAAAGCTCTTATTTCACATGACCTTAAAACAACAGCAATTTTCTTTCCCATTGGTTTATGCGTAAGCTTTGAAACTAATTTTGCAGCATTCATTACAAATGCAGGAGCCAATGGGTCTATGGTATCCAAAAGCGCAGAATCGGTGATTAATACAGGCATTGTATTTTTTCCAAGTGTCCGGGGGGCAAAGATTGCTTCAATGTCATCCAGTTCTAAAATGGATTTTAAAAAGTTCTGAATGGACAACAAAGTATTGCCGTTGTTGACATCTGTGAAGGTTGTATTTGTCATTAGTAATCTCCATTACATCATGGGTTATATACTAAACTTCAGTTCCAGCTTGGTTCGGAGTGATGTTTTTTGCCTGAACCACGAGTTCCTGCATGGTTTTGGCAAATTGAATGCCATCGCTTGCACCGATCCAGGTGAGTTTTAAGCGTTCATTCTCAATTCCAAATTTGGGCAGAATCTCCTTGAGCAGTTTTATGCGGCGCCGGGCTTTATAATTTCCATTGATATAATGGCAGTCCCCGGGATGACATCCACTGACAATTACCATGTCCGCGCCTTCTAAAAATGCTTTAATAATGTATTGCGGATCAACCATTCCTGTGCACATTACCCGTATTAAACGGACGTTTTTAGGATAGCTCAGCCTTGATGTCCCGGCCAGATCTGCTGCGGTATAGGTACACCAATTGCACACAAATGCAATTATTAATGGTTCGTGGCCAGATTTATGACCTGATTCAAGGTCTGTTTCAAGGTCTGGATTTTGTTCTGCCATGGTCTTTCCTCTTTTTTATGTGTTTTATAGTTACACTCCAATATAATTTAGGGCATCCATGATTCCCTCAAATTCTGCAAAAATTTGTTTTGTCTGAAAATGTCTGACCTGGGCTGCACCACTTGGGCAGAAGCCGGAACAGCTTCCACATCCTTTGCAAACAGCCTCGTTTATAACTGAAATTTGTCTTAGATGGTTGAATTCTATTGCCGAATAAGGACATAATTCGATACATACCTGACATCCGGCACAGATATCAGGATCAATCCAGGAAATAGTGGATGGCACTAAGACCTGCCCGCGTGTAGCAAGAGACAGAGCCTTTGCAGCAGCCCCTGAAGCCTGGGCAACAGTGTCCGGTATATCTTTGGGAGACTGGCAGGCACCGGCAATAAAAACACCATCTGTTGCAGTATTTAATGGCCCAAGTTTGGGATGCTCTTCTAAGAAAAAGCCATCTGCGCCCAGGTTCACACCAAAGATTCGGCCTACATCTTTAGCGTCTTCCCTTGCCTGCATAGCTACACACAAAACAACCATGTCCACAGGGATACGGACCGGCATTCCTAAAAGGGTGTCTTCAGCAAGGACAATAAGTTTATCCTGCTCTGCAGGAGATTCTGCAACATGGGTAATTTCTGAGGCTTTGCCGCGGATAAACATGGTGCCTTCTTCCTGACACCTTCTGTAAAATTCTTCGTACCCTTCTCCAAAGCAGCGCATGTCTATATAAAAATCATAGACTTTAGTGTCATGCCCGGTTTTTTCCTTGATCAGGTGGGAATATTTCAGAGCATACATACAGCAGACTCTAGAGCAGTATTCATGATAATTAGTATCACGGCTGCCAATGCAGTGGAGCAATGCAACACTTTTAGGTTTGCGGGTAAAGGCAAGGGCGTTGTCACGAATAAGTATTTCTCCTCCAGTTGGGCCGGTTGCATTACTGATTCGCTCAAATTCGAGGCTGGTGTATACATTTGGATATCTACCATAACCAAATTGTTTTATCGGCTCCGGATCCAGTACATCATAACCTGTTGAAAGGATAATAGTGCCAACTTTGATTTCTTCAATCTCTTCCTTCATAGTGTGATCAATGGCATTGGCTTCACATACAGAAACACATTCCATGCATTCACAGCATTCACCACAATTAAGGCAACGTTCAGATTCTTCAATAGCGAGTTCCGCAGAGAATCCATTTGTTTCTTCATCAAAGCAGGCAGAGCGTTTTTGTGCATTCATATGGGTTAATAATTGTCTTTGCATGAAAGGGCTGGCTTTTGGAATGTCTTTATATTGCGGTGTTTGAACGTCTTGCAAAGAATCATCAGCGGTTTCAAATTCTGTCATATCGCGACCACAAAGGAAATTATGCATGCCTTCGGCTGCTTTATGTCCGCCTGCAATTGCCTCAACAACAGTTGCAGCACCTGTAACAGCATCGCCACCTGCAAAAACATGCGGGATATTTGTCTGCATGGTGTCAGGGTTAGTAATTATATTGTTTGCAGAAGTACATGCAAGGTCATTCTTGACCAGGTTTTCATCTATGTTTATTTTTTGCCCAATAGCCGTGATGATGGCATCACAAGATATGATAAATTCTGATTCTTCTATAGGTTCAGGCCTTTGTCTGCCACTGGCATCAGGCGCTCCAAGTTTATTTTGAAGACATTTCAGACCTGTTACTTTGCCATGTTTTTCAATTACTTTTACAGGAGAGGTTAGAAATAAAAATTCAATACCTTCTTCTTTGGCACCTGTGATTTCATCTTCATATGCCGGCATCTCTTTTTCTGTTCGCCGATACACTAAAGTCAGTTTTTCAGAGCCTAATCGTTTTGCAACACGTATGGCATCAATTGCAACATTGCCCCCGCCAATCACCACAACTTCATTGCCGGGAACGAACCGATCTCCAAGGTTGATTTCCCTTAAAAATTTGATAGCATCTATTACTCCTTCAATGTCTTCACCATGGATACCTAGGGACATAGCATTGTGGGCGCCAATTCCTAAAAAGACACTGGAAAATCCTGAAGTTTTTAAGCTTTCAAGTGTGATATCAGTTCCAAACCAGGTTTTTGTCTGGATATCTACACCCATCCTTTGAATATAGCCGATCTCATTATCAAGTATTTCTGGCGGAAGCCTGTAGTCGGGGATTCCAAGTCTTAGCATACCACCTGCTTTTTCAGATGCTTCAAAAATTGTAACCTGGTATCCCTTTAATCTTAAATCATAGGCAACAGTCAATCCAGCAGGGCCGGACCCGATAATAGCAACTTTCTGGTCTTTCTCTTCAATGTCCGGAATTGCAAGAGTACTCATATCCACCTGATCAGCTGCGAATCGTTTGAGATCTCTGATGGCAACAGGTTCGTCCAGTTCCTGGCGCCGGCATTCAAGCTCACATGGATGAGGGCATACTCTTCCCAAAACACCTGGCAATGGTATTTTTTCCATGATTAATTGACAGGCTTTTGTGTATTCACCTTTTTTAATAAGCTGAATATATCCCTGGACATTTACATGGGCAGGACAGGCTCCAACACAAGGGGCCCTGTCTTTTTTATCAATGCAATAAGTAATGGGAACTGCCTGGGGGAAAGCCCTGAATATAGCCTTTCGCTCTCCTAAGGATTCATCCCATTCACTGAATGAGGTAACCGGGCATATATTTGTACATTCGCCACAGCCAGTACAGAGGTTGGCATTTATATAACGAGGCTTTTTAAGTATTTTAGCTGAATAATTGCCTATATAACCTGAGACTTCCTGTACTTCACTATAGGAAAATAATTCAATATAATCATTCTGGGCTACTTCTACCATTTTAGGGGTGCCTATGCATGCTGCACAATCGAGTGTTGGAAAGGTTTTGTCAAACTGGAGCATATGTCCGCCAATTGTGGTGGATTTTTCAACAAGATAAGTTTTATGCCCTGCATTCCCAATATCAAGAGCTGCTTGCATACCTGCAATGCCTCCACCAACAACTAGAACATCCGGGTGTACTTCAACTTTTCTGGTTTCAAGTTCGTGATGGTGTCTTACCCGGCTTATTGCGCCTGCCATCAGTGTTTTGGCTTTTTGAGTGGCTTCGTCTTCATCTTGAGTCACCCAGGACACCTGTTCTCTTACAGATGCCATCTGAAACATATAAGGATTCAATCCTGCTCGACGGCATGCTGCCTGAAAGGTTTTTTCATGGAGTCTGGGCGAGCAGGATGCCACAACCACTCTGTTCAGCCCGAGATCTTTAATGTCTTTTTCAATCATTTCCTGACCTGGGTCAGAGCACATGAATTTGTAGTCACGAGACACCACAACATCGGCAAGCTTTCCTGCAAATTCAGCCACTTCTTCAACTCTGACTTTATAAGCAATGTTTATTCCGCAATGGCAAATGTAACATCCGATTTTTAAAGACATTTGTTTTCCCTTTTTGACCTGTTTTTATTAATTTTCTCTATCGTACCAATTAACTCTTCTGTTTCAGGAGGTTTGGGCAAATAGCCTTCCGGTTTTGGAAGACCGTGATGGGGAAGAGTATACTCAATATTTTCCAATTGAAAGAATGCTCCTTTATCAAGAGTGGAGAGCATTATTACCGGGAGAGTTTTAAATTTGTCATGCACTTTTAGTGCTCGATACATTTTTATTCCCTGTTGTTTCGGCATCATCATATCAATGATTGTAAGTAATGGGTTATCTGTAATAATCTTTTCAAAAGCATCATCAATGTTTTTTGCAATCACAGCTGCAAATTTGGCTTCTTTAAGGACTGTGGACAAGAACATCTGCATTTCCAGCCCCTCCACAAAAATGATTATTTTTTTAAAATTCTTCATAGTTGCCAAATTAAATTAGCATTAATTGTGCCACACTGTTCAGGGCTTGCTTATCAGACAGGTTAGTTAAAATGTAACAGTAAATTTAAGAGTAATTGCAGATAATTGTTGCATGATTGCAACAATTGTAATATTTTAAAGTAAAGTAATCATATAAACGATGCGGCATAGATAGTGTTGCACAACAATCATGCAACGCTATGCAACATTATACAAATAGCAGGGAGAAATTTATGTTTATTGATAATAAAGCTTTCAGGGCTATGTATAAAAATTGGTTCGAGATTTTTGATCATCTTAATATTGGTGCATTTGTCACAACTGATAAAAAGGTTAAAGCTTTGAATCGAAGTGCCATGTTGATTATGGGTGTAAAGAAAAAGGAAGTAACCAACCAAACCTGTCATAAGCTGTGCTGTTCTATCCCATGTCATGGCAGATGCCCATTCCAGGGTGGCTTGCTCCATGGCACAGAATGTCCAAATGTAGAGATTATTAACGGTCATGGCATCAGGCACATGGTGACTCGATTTGTGGTTCCTCTGTATAATTCTGAACAGAAAGTAAAAGGGTGTTTTACTGTGTTGCAGGACCATTCAACATTGTCAGAATTGATCCAGCGGGTCGAACATCAGGAACGGACTCTGAAGCTTATATTTGACAGTATTGACATGGGTATCTTTACAGTGAACAAAGGTGGTCATGTCACTTTTTTCAATACAGCAGCAGAAAATATATCCGGGTATAACCGGCGTCAGGTATTGGGTAAAAACTGTTCTATGATTTTTGGTACAAGTGATACAATTTGTGCATCATTGCTTTCGAAAACTATGACTGATGGGAAGTCTTTGATGAACCGGAAAGGTATGATTGCAAATATTGAAGGAGAAAATATTCCCATTCAGGCAAGCTATATTCCACTGAAGAATGAAAAGGATATGATTGTTGGCGGTTTAGCTACTATTAGGGATTTAACTCTTGCCCATCAATTGAATCAGGTTATTAAAAAACAATATACCTTCTATGACATGATAGGCAAAGATCCTGTCATGCAGAAAATTTTTGAGAAAGCTGCGGTAATTGCAGTTACAGATGCAACTATTCTGATAGAAGGCAGCACCGGCACTGGGAAAGACCTTATGGCTAAAGTCATACATTCAGCCAGCAGAAGGACGGATCAGCCCTTTGTAAAGGTTAATTGTGCAGCAATACCAAATGATCTGCTGGAGTCAGAAATGTTTGGTTATGTTAAGGGTGCATTTACCGGTGCAGACAAAGATAAGCCCGGCAGATTTCAAGAGGCTGATGGCGGTACTATTTTTTTAGATGAAATCGGAGATATCCCTCTTGGGCTGCAGGCAAAACTACTCAGGGTTCTGGAAGATAAGGAGTTCTACAGGCTTGGAAGCCCCCATACCATTAAAGTCGATGTGAGAATTATTTCTGCAACAAACAGGGGTTTGGAAAAGCTTGTGGAAGAAAAACAGTTCCGGGAAGATCTTTATTATCGTTTGAATGTTCTTCGCATTGATCTGCCAAATCTAAAAGAGCGCCAACCGGATATTTTACTATTAATTAAGAATATTCTAAGAAAATTATGTGCCATCAGGGGATATCAATATCACGGCATAAGTGAGCATGCAATGGAGCTGCTTCTTAATTATGATTATCCGGGAAATGTAAGAGAACTTGAAAATATTCTTGAACATGCTTTGATCATCTGTCAGAAAGAAATGATAGAAACTCATCATCTGCCAGTTCACATTCAAAACTGGATTGGAACCAGGTTGAAAAAGAATGGTGATACTCCATTAAATGTTACCTCTCAGGATGAAATGGAAGCAGAACGGATCAAAGAAACTCTAAGGCTGCATCAGGGGAATCGTAAGAAAACAGCACAAACTCTGGGTATAGATCGTACTACTTTGTGGAGAAAGATGAAGCGGTATAAAATATTAGATTAATGTGATTTATTAGCTCAATCAGCACATAATAACTATTAAAATAATTAAGGATTAGTTCATATGCAAAAAGACACACACAATTTTATTCAGGAGTACAAAGGACTTGGAGCTTTTGGTCTTGACAGAGAAACAGATGAAGAGACAATTATGTTTTATCTTCAAAAATTTTCTGAAGACTCATTTTTAAAAGCTTTATTACCAAGGCTTTCAGACCAGGAGCTTGAAGGAATATATCTTTTTATTAATGATAAGCTGAAAAAGCATTTTTCGGAAGAAGAGTATCATGATCTATTTTTGAAAGATAGATAACCAAAGAATGTTATTCTTAGTTAGTTGTGGTAATATTTCTCATAAATTTTAAATAAAATTAGAAAAAATCGTTGACTTTTAACCATTATTGACCTATTTTCACTCCATTGTTTTAAATGAATTTTAAGAATTTATTAAATGTATATTACATATCTATGGAGATTTGAAAATGAGCAAAAAGAAATTTTTTATAAGTATCACAATAGTATCTATTATCATGATCATGGCCATCGGCGTACAGGCAGGAAGTAAAAGTCTGATGATGGCGACAACCACAAGCACAGACAACACAGGACTCTTAGATTTTCTTATTCCTCATTTTGAGAAAGAGACTGGCATAACACTTAAATGGACTGCCACAGGAACCGGTAAAGCTTTGAAGCTCGGGCAAAACTGTGATGTGGATGTATTGTTAGTCCATGCTCCACCCGCGGAAAAAAAATATATTGCAAATGGTTATGGGAAAGATAGAAGAGAAGTCATGTATAATGATTTTGTTATCATTGGACCAGAAAATGATCCTGCGGGTCTAAAAGGTAAAGGTATCTCAGATGCTCTTAATGTGGTTAAAGCAAGGAATGCTGTATTTGTAAGCAGGGGAGATGACTCCGGTACTAATAAAAAAGAAAAACTTTTATGGAAAAATGCCAGTATTCCAATGCCTGATAAGGAAACTTGGTATGTACAGACAGGGCAGGGCATGCTTGCTACAATCAATGTAGCCCAGGAAAGAAACGGATATACAATGACAGATAGAGGAACATACATTAAATATCAGTCACAGAAAGGTGGGAATGCACCGTTAAAAGTTATAGTAGAAGGAGACAGCATTCTTCTGAATCAATACAGTGTATTAACACTTGATCCAAAAAACTGTGCAAACGCAAAATATGACCTTGCATTAGAATTCTCTGATTGGATGGCTTCACAAAATGCCCAAAATTTGATAAAAGACTTTAGACTTCTTGGACAGAAATTATTTATACCAAACGCTAAATAGTGACTATATAGCTAATAGATAGCAAAAGGATATTATGGATTTTATTGTTGCAGGTTTTATCAAAGCAATAGAGCTTCTGATAAGCGGCGATAATTCAACATGGACTGCTGTCTGGGCTACTTTAAAAGTATCAACCTGCTCCATGCTTTTAAGCGTTGGGGCAGGTGTCCCATGTGGATTCCTTATTGGATATTTTGATTTTAAAGGTAAAAAACATTTAAGAACTGTTCTTGACACACTTCTTGCCCTTCCAACTGTTTTTATCGGTCTTGCAGTTTATGCGTTCATTTCACATCAGGGACCCTTAGGTGAATTGGGTCTTCTTTTCACGCTTACAGGAATTGCAATAGGTCAAACTATCTTAGCCTTTCCAATAGTAACAGCAATAACTGCTTCCATTATTGAAAATATTGATCAGGATCTTAAACTGACTCTTGTAACTTTAGGCGCAGGAAAGCGCAATATTATTGCCACCTGCCTTTGGGAGGTCAGATATGGGATTTTAACTGCAGCAGTTACTGCATACGGAAGGGTTCTGACGGAAGTGGGCATATCCATGATGGTTGGTGGAAACATCAAGTATCATACCAGAACAATAACAACTGCTATTGCTCTTGAAACAAACAAAGGCATGTTTGCTGATGGTATTGCCCTTGGAGTTGTTCTTATTACTATTGCTTTTATTGTGAACCTTTCTCTCTCTTTTTTACGGAGACAATAATAATAAAAATGACTACAAAAGACCCCATATTCCATTTAAAAGATATAAGTCATTTCTATGGTGATACAAAAGTACTTGAAATTGATGATCTTAAAATTGAAAAAGGATCAATTACAGGACTTATCGGACCAAATGGGTCAGGTAAGAGCACACTTTTAAAACTTTTAGCGTTTGCTCAACAGCCGACCTTTGGGCAAATTTTTTATAAAGGAAAGCAGGGTTTCCCATTTTCACCCTTAGTCAGGTCAAAAGTAACTCTTCTGACACAAAAGCCATATCTTTTAAAGCGGACTGTTTTTGAAAACATTGCCTATGGTTTAAAAATCAGAAAAGAAACAGTAAGGCTTGCAGACAAGGTAAGAGAAGCCCTTGATAATGTAGGTCTTGATTATAATAATTTTGCCCAAAGAAAATGGCATGAATTATCAGGAGGAGAGGCACAGAGAGTCGCAATGGCAGCAAGGCTGATATTAAAACCCGAAGTACTGCTCCTTGATGAACCAATTGCCAGTGTTGATACTGAAAGTGCAAAACTTATCCGTCAGGCATCCTTGAATGCAAGAGATGTTTTAGGAACAACGCTTGTCGTTGCAAGCCATGATTTACAATGGCTTTATTCTATTAGTGATAACCAGCTCTCTATTTTCAAAGGGAATATATTTTCCACTGGTATGGAAAATATTATAACAGGTCCTTTTGAGAATATTGAGAAAAGCACTCCCGATATAAAGAAAGTTAAAAAGATAATTAAAAAGCTTGCTGATAATCAAAGTATTGTTCTTAATGCTCCTGAGAACAATGAATGTACTGCTATTATCAGAAAACAGAATATTGCTATAAGCCTTAAAATCAGTCCTGAAAATGATATAGATAATCAATTGTCAGGTCATGTTATTTCAATGCTTTTAGAAAAGAAAAGGAATAAGATTATGGCAACTATCAGTGTACATGACCTTTCCTTTGTTTTAATAGTAACTCCTGATCAGATCAGCAGCCTTGATCTTTATCCAGGTAAAAAGATCATCCTCCAGTTTAGTTCAAATGATGTTGAATGGATTTAAA
>JAGLLQ010000095.1 GCA_023140455.1 Desulfobacteraceae bacterium
CAAATAATTCTGTTAAGCAGTCAACAGGTGAAATTTTTGTTTTCATGGGCTATATCACCTTTACAGTTGTGAGATTACTATTTCAATTGATGCATCCTCAGGTGCATTGTCCCAGAAAAGAGATATATCTCCTGCGCGTTTTATCTCCTCCCACAGATGATGTTTTGAATCAATTCTAAAATAATGTAAACCTGCACGTTTCGGCATGCCCGGAGGCGGCACGAGTCTGTGTCTCACAGGAACACCAGGAAGAGCTCTTGAAATCATGCTGCTAATACTATCTTTAGGACCAATCTTTACGAGATTGTGTAAATCATTAATTATTTTTTCTGATTCACCGGTACTTTTAAGAACAAGGAAATACATATAAGAATCTCTAAATTCTTCTGCAGGTATCTTAACTGAAAAATAGTCAGCTTCTCTTATCATGCTGAACACACTTTCCCCTGCAACAGAAATACCCTTAAGAAGTTCTCCAATCAAAAGCTGAGTCTCGTTAAAACAATAAAACAAATGTTCATGACTATATTCCGGTAATAATGGAGTCCCGTCACTTAATTGTCCAAGGGCATTAATTCTATCGGAAAATGTACTTAAGTCTCCAACAATTTGTCTTAATTGCTTATAAACCTCCTGGGGATGAATATCTGCATTTTCAATCATGTGGTTTAA
This sequence comes from Desulfobacteraceae bacterium, assembly GCA_023140455.1. The sequence continues at coordinate 673 of JAGLLQ010000095.1, forward strand.
AACAGGAAGTGATCTGTTAAGGGCATTTAAAACAAGAAGATGAGGTATAAAATGAGCATCAAAATCAGACGATTGAAAACCCTGTGAGAGCTTATAAGATTCAAAAACTCTGCATCTTGAAATCATATTTTCCCTTAAATCCTTTAAAATCTGCATCAAAGCATCTGATCCTGAAAGTACAAAAACAGGTGCCACAAACTGTTTTGAAATACTTATTTTCTCTTCGTCAAGCTCAAGCTGAAAAATCGGTATAAACAGATAATCATTAAATTTATCTATCTCTATATCCCAAAAAATCTTTAGAATATAATTCATTTTTCGTACATTTGCTGGATCGCCACCTTCATGAACGTCCTTGATGCTTTCAGGTTCAACATAAGAGACACATCGAGTACCTACGGAATCAAGGCTATCAGTTTCTTCAATTGAAGAAACATTCTTATCGTAATTATCCCACTTTTTCATTCCAAGATAAACTGTAAGAGGCTTATCTCTTTCAACATCAAAAGATATATCTTCAAAAGATCTGGATTGAATAAAAGCATTGCCCGGATACTGAACCCAGGTTCCATCCTGAAAAATCAATTCACATTTATCTATCTCAACAACGCGCTGGGTTAATGAAGATTCCTGCACAGCAATTTTGTTGCAGCCCCAAAAATATGGAGTGTGATATTTGTTATGCGGTGTTACTAAAGATTTTAAAAAATTATCATTCTGTTGGAAATGCTGAGGCTGAAGGAAAAGACCCTGATGCCATAAAATTGGTTTCTCAGAACTATTCATCTAATATAGCTCCTTTTATATCATGTTCTTTTAATCGCAGAGTCAATTCTATATCTGTAATAACAGCAACTTCTTTCCTGAAAAAAATTATCCCTTTTTTTTCTATTTTATGGGGTATTTCAAAAAAGCATGTTGACCTGCCCGGAACAAGATCAAAGTATCCAGCAACAATACCAACAAATTTAGCCTTCTCAGCCCTATCCAGGACTATTACATTTTTTTCGCCGGGATCTACAAATATTTTCTTGATGGCCTGTACGCTGGGGTCAAAATTTTGCGCTTTTAATAATTTTTTCAAACCATCTCTATACTCAGCCAGTTCAACAAATTTGTTTATATTATCACATTGATAAAAAACAAGCTGAAGGGCATGTGATGTTCCTTGAAATTCATTGAGCATATTATCTGCATTTATTGATACTTTAATGCTTTTAGGTTTATAATCCCATTTTGGCTCAGGCTTAGGTTCTTTATCCCCACATGAAGTAATTATCAAACAAAAAACAATGATTACTGCATGCCACAAAGGAAAAAACAATTTATTGTTATTGTCCATACTTTGAGCCCCTTGTACTTAATTAGGTTGATATTTACTATAACTTGTACTTTTTATCTAATATATATGGGCAAATCTGTCAATACAGAATATAAATATCTTCTACTCTCATAGGCAAACTCAGGGTTCTATGATCAAACTGATACAATTTTGACTATTCGTGAATGAATAGTCAAAACTTTTAGCTATTTGTTTAACAAAAAAAATTCCAAGCCCTCCCGGGTTACGATTTTCTAAAGAGGCATTAATATCAGGCTCTTTAACCTTCAAAGGGTTAAACGGAATGCCGTTGTCTAAAATTTTTAAAAGCAGTTTATCACTCAATGTATCAATTTCTATATCAATGCTTCCTTCTTTTGTATCTTTAAATGCATAATTAACGATATTAACAACTATCTCTTCAATTAATAGGTTGATTTTAAAAAGCTGCTTTTTATCGCTATTTTCCCTCCTTAGGTTATCTGCAACAAAGTCTTGAATTTTTTTTACTGATTCAAGATTTGGTTTAAAGGATTTTTTCTCCATTTTTTATTACCTGATTTGGGTATTTATTCTTCAGCTATTCCATCTCTTGCTGTTTCAAGATCATCATACAGAGTCATAAATGCATTAAATCCGGCCATTTCAATAATTTCCCGAACATTATGACTTGCATTGCAAATACAAAAATGACCTGAATCATACAGATATTTAGTCACAACAATAAGTACTCTAAGACCTGCGCTGCTTATATATTCAGTATCAGCGAGATCAAGAATAATTTGTTTTTCTCCATTTTCAATAATACCAAGCAATCTATCTTCAAGATCTTCTGATGTTATTGCATCTATCTTTCCTGCAACATGCACTATTGAGCATAACTCTTCTTTGCTAACGGTTATGTCTATGTCCATATTTAAACCCCTCTACAATTTAATAAAAAAATACCCATATCCTAAATCTATTATCAGACAATAAAGAACAAATTAAAGTATTTAAATATTATCATTCTCATGATACAATTTACAGTTATAATTAAAAAAAATGAAAAATAAATGAAATAGTTTTATGAATAATTATGAAATTTTAGTTAACCTGTTGATATTAGTCGGAATCTGTATATTAATTTGCAGTCTTTGGCAATTTAATAAAAATGTTAAATTGCTTCATGACATTGAGATTGAAGAGAAACACGGCCTGGTCACACTAATTTTATTCCATAAAATTTTGATCCTGGTTTTTATAATTCTCTATACAGTAATTTTTTTCTGCTTTATTTTTCATATACATATTGGGCTAAAAATAACCGTGGCAATTTTGTTGTTAGGTGGTGCTGCATATGCTTATCTGAAAACGTATTTTAACTACAGGCTATTAGAAACAACTAAACGTAAATATATAGAAGTTCTTGAATTAAACCAGGATTTGAATGAAGGGCAAAAGGATTTGTCTGCAAGCGAAAGAAAGTATCGATCTATCCTTGAAAACATTGATGAAAGTTATTTTGAAGTTGATTTGCAAGGAAATTTAATGTTTTTTAATGATTCAAGCTGTAGAATTATAGGATATCCACGGGAACAACTCATGGGTAGAAACTATACAACTTACATTGCTAAAGAAGACGTTCCCCCTGTTCTTGATGTATATCAAGGTCTATATACAAAAAAGTTAAATCGAGGTTTTGTCGAATACGATATTATTACAAAGAATGGTACAAAAAAGGCTATTGATACTTCCATAACACTATTATGCGATGAAGATGGAAATCCAGCTGGATTCAGCGGTCTGGCGCGGGATATTACTGAAAAAAAACAGGCTGAAAAAAAACAAAAACAACTTGAGACTCAAATCGTCCAAGCCCAGAAACTTGAAGCGATTGGACATCTGGCAGGCGGTATTGCCCATGATTTTAATAATGTGCTGACTGCTATCTCCGGTAATACTAAACTTTTGATGATGGACAAAGAAGGTCTTCGAGAAAAAAGTCAGAAGAATTTAAATAATATAATGAGTGCTACTGAGAGAGCAGGAGCGCTCATTAATCAGGTTCTTACCTTTAGCAGACAAAACAAAGAAACTCTTTATCCTGTAAGGTTTGATTTAATTCTGAAAGAAGCCATAAGGTTTATCAGAAGCACAACATCCACCAGTATAGATATCAATACAAATATCCATACAAAAAAACATTACATTTTAGCTGACTCAACACAAATTCATCAGATTATTATGAATCTTTGCACAAATGCTAAATATGCCATGGAACACCAAAATAAAGGAACCATTGATATTAGCCTGGCTATTACAGAACTTGATAACTTTACAGGTATAACAGGGAATCTTTTACAGGGAATCTTTTTTGAACTGAGTGTCAAAGATACTGGAGAAGGAATACCTCCTGAAGTTTTAGGAAAAGTATTTAACCCCTTTTTTACTACAAAAGACCAGGGTAAAGGTACAGGACTTGGTCTTTCTACTGTTCATGGTATAGTTAAATCCTATGGTGGTGATATCAAGGTTAAAAGCGAAGTTGGGAGAGGTACAACATTTAAAGTATATCTACCTGTAACAGACAAAGAAGCTTTTAAAAAAGAAATTATCTCCCAAAATAGAGTCCAAGGACAGGGCAATATTCTCCTGCTTGATGATGAGAGCTGGATCACTGAGTCTTTTGGCGAATTGTTTTCAGATTATGGTTACAATGTTGATGTATTTAATTCATCAGAAGAAGCACTAAAAACAATAGAGAAAAAAAGTGATCACTATGATGTTATAGTCACTGACTTTCAAATGCCTCAAATGAATGGTCTTGAATTTGCAGAAAAAATAAAAAATATAAATGATCATATCGCAATAATAATATGTTCGGGTGATCTGTCTTCAATCCCCAAAGAAAAAGCAGAAAAGTTAAAACTCCATGCAATGGTTCAAAAGCCGTTTGATGATGATAAACTTGCTGAAATCATTCAAAATGCAATAAATAAAAACTGATTATTCTTTTTTATCTTGATTTATTGTCCAGATTTATTATCCTGGTTAACATGCATCCCAAATGCCAGCATCATCTGGTTCCTGTCCTCCATTTGAAGAGATGCCTCAAGCCCTGCTGCATCAATATTCACATTAAGAGCCTCTTTAGTCATTCTCAGCCCCATGGGATTTTTACTGGTCATAACTTTTCCAAGTTCTATTGCTGTTTCAAGCATGTTATCCTTTGGAACAACCCTGCTTGCAAATCCCAGGTTTAGAGCCTCCTGTGCATCCATCCAGTTCCCTGTCAAAAGAAATTCATTGGCTCTTCCAGAACCAATAAGTCTTGGAAGGAAATAGGAAGATGACATATCAGCGCCCCCTAATCCAATATTTATATATGCAGCACTGAATCTGGCATTATCAGCTAAAATACGAATATCTGAAGCCATGGCAAAAGAAAACCCAATTCCTGCTGCTGCTCCATGAACGCAGCAAATTACAGGCTGTGGAATTTTTCTTAATCCAAGCATCATTCTTGACAGTCTGACTTGTGCGTTATAAGCATCTGCAGGCTGCATGCCAAAAATTTCAAGTCCAAATGTCTTCATGTCAAGACCTGCGCAAAAGCCTTTTGCCTCACCCCCGTCAAGAATAATAACAGAGACACTGTTGTCATACATTCTATCATTGATAAAATCTTCAAGTTCACACAGCATTTCTTCATCTACAGCATTATAATTATCCCACCTGTTCAAAGTAAGATATCCAATACTTTCTTCCTGTTTGAATATAATTTTTCCCATTATAAATTCCTTTTTTAATCCTTAAAATACTCAGGCTTCATATTTAAAGTAAGATTGTCTCCGTCCATAAGTCTTGAAGCTAATCCATATATCTTTGCAAGTTCATATCTGAAAAAATAATTCATAGCAAAAAGCTTGCCATTATAGAAATTTATATCTTTTTTAGAGCAATTTTCAGATAAAGCTTTTTTAGCTGCAACTCCCTGAATCAACCATTGCCATGATATAACGATTAAACTGTAAAATTCGAGAAAAAGGCTTGCATCGGAAAGATAAGCATCAACACCCTTTGTTCCTGCAACATTAAAAAGAAATCCAACCACTTTTTCAAGTTCATTTATTGATTTTTCCAGTTGCTCTGCAAAAAAGACAAGCGCCTCAATTTCCTTTGCCGTACTGATACTTTCTTTAACCTCTTCTAAGAAAAACAAACCTGCTTTGCCATCCTTCATTACAATCTTTCTTCCTAAAAGATCCATTCCCTGAATACCTGTTGTGCCTTCATGTATGGCATGAATTCTGATATCTCTGAAGTATTGCTCAACTGGAAAATCATCACAATATCCATACCCGCCAAAACATTGTATGGCGGTACTGGTGGATAAAATTCCATATTCTGAAGGAAATGCTTTTGCAACAGGTGTTAAAAGACCGAGCAAAAGCTCGTATTTCTCTTTCTCATCTCCTTTGGAAACCTTTGCAAGATCGGCATACATACAGCATTGAAGAATCAGGGATAAAGATCCCTCCACAACTGACTTCTGGAAAAGAAGCATTCGTTTTACATCAGCATGTTCAATAATCGGGATCTGTTTGATCTGTGGGTCCTTATTAGTAATTGGTCTTCCCTGGGGTCTGTTTTCTGTGTACTCAAGGGCAGCTAAATAGGCAGCTGATGCAATGGCACATGAAGCTAAGCCGACAGCAATTCTGGCTTCATTCATCATCTGGAACATATGGATAAGACCTTTATTCTCTGTACCCACAAGCCATCCATAGCAGTCATCTTTTTCACCCATTGATAATTCTGCTGCAGGAGTCCCCCTGTACCCAAGTTTATGGTAAACCGACGTTGTTGTTATATCATTATCAATAAGTTCTCCATTGTCATCAAGCCGTTTTTTAGGAACAACAAATAAAGAAATACCTTTTGCTCCGAGCGGTGCATTTTCAATTTTTGCAAGCATCAAATGGATGATATTGTCAGCACCATCGTGATCTCCTGCTGATATAAAAATTTTTACTCCCTTGATTTTAAACCTGCCGTTTTTATCCGGTACTGCACTTGTGGTAATATCAGAAAGAGAGCTTCCTGCCTGGGGTTCTGTTAAAGCCATTGTGCCCTGCCATTTACCGTCAAGCATTTTTGCAACATATGTATCAATTAGTTTCTGACTGCCAAATGAAGTTATTAGTTCAGCAGCCCCGCCTGTAAGAAGAGGATAGGCACTGGCTGAATAATTAGATGCTGCAAAGATAAAACTTGTTATTCCCCGGATAATATCCGGAATTTGATCGCCGCCGTGCTCTTCTGAAAACCCGGATGCAATCCATCCACCCTGACCAAACTCCTTCATAATTTTTTTTACAGACCTATGAACTTTAACTTCGCCACCCTCAAGCACAGGCTGATTTCTATCCATCTCTTCAAGAACAGGATACATCAATTTAACAGCTAGTTTTAAAGCTTCATCAATTACCATATCAAACATTTTTTCATTATGTTTGTTATAGTATTCATAATTAGTAAGAGATTTCACATCAAAAACCTCTTTAATCATAAACCGGATATTTCTTATGCTGATAAATTTTGCCATTTATATCCTCCTGTATGTTAAGGATTTGCTTTATTCAATTATATAATAAGATTCATCAAACTCAGGTTTATTTTTATATCGCTCCATCATAAAAGCTCCTGCCATTTCAAAATTACTGAAAAAAGAAGGTTCTACATCAATACCTATCCCTTTCAATGCCAAAGCAGCTTCTTCGGGTTTAGGCGGGCATCCCTTAATTTTTACAATCTCCTGTGTGCCATCATAATCTTTGTTAAGTGCGCACATACACTGCCCCACAAGAATGCTTTTTTGTACATCCAGTGAAGGTTTCAACCGCTTGCCTGTTAAAAATTCCACATCATCAAAAGGCTCACCTTTATAAGACATTGCGATTATTGTCAGAAGCATACCGATCAATGGTGAGCAATAGGTACATAGGGTTGAATCATATTTATGAAATTTCAATCCTTTGATGCCCATTTTTTCAAAATTTAAAGGCAAAGTATTATCTTTGTTGTAGGGAAAAGTATAATTATGAAACGATGCTGCATCTTCAATCTTCTCTCCCAAAACTTCTATGTCAGAGAGATCAATTGAAAGCCCCTGATCATTAGCCGTCTGCACAAGATAAGGAATATTACAAGGATCATGTCCAAGCACTTTTGCCCCAACCATGTCAGCTGCAAGAGTATTTGAAGAGGCAATAACAAGATTACTTTTTCTGGGCTTGCCATCAAAGGAGGGTCCGCGTTCTATGGTATAGATGCCATCTATAATTGTTGCAGAAGGCGGCAAAAGGTTAGGCAATAGGGAGATCATGTATTCCAACCCTTTATCAATATCAGCATTATGACATTTTTTTCGCGATGCAACATTTAAAAACCCTTTAAGATTTTTAATCCCAAGGCTTACCTTAACCTGGGCATGGGTCTTTAAAACCGGAAGGTTGACCAGAAAATCTGACTCCATGAGATCAGCATTCACTTTCAGACTCAGTCCCTCTGCGATTTCAACCTTTTCAAAGGGTCTGTCCCACACATCCAAAAGTTTAACACCATATCTTTGTTTCAACTTCAAATATCCAAGACCTTCAAATGCTTTTTGCCCAATATGTTTTTCATCAGGATTTAACTGAAGGCTTCCCTCGGCAATGGAAATATCATTAACACCATATTCCTTGAGCAAAATCACAGTCTCTTCCATAACAGCAGAAGTCGTAATCACCCCCCATTTTGGATAAGGTCCATTGATCCACACAACAATATTGGGTTTAATTATAACTTTTGCATTTTTGGGGAGATGCTCAAACGCATTGGCGCTTTCAACAGCCTTTTTTATGGTTCCATTCCCTTTTTTAAACTTTTGAATCGCCACTCTGATGTCATTCATGGTCAAACCTTTTATTTTTTAACATGTTTAGAAATGAGTCATCGCAAAATTAGTAAAAAGAATACTAACCTGATCAAAACACAAAATCAAATATTAAAAATCTAAAGATATGATGTGTGTAATTAATCATGTTTGGTCAATTTAAATAAAAAAAGGAGAAGAATTTCTTCTTCTCCTTTCTCTAATTAATACTAATTTTATTTATGACTGTGCTTTTTTAGGAAAGTAGATCTTTGTTACAAGATCGTAAAAAATTATTGTAGCTCCTAAAATAACCATGCCATCTGGCAGTATGTTAATTTGCTTCCACGCATCCATATGGTTAAGTGCATCTGGCAATCTTGCAAAATAATACCCCATATCATGGGCAATTTTCCCTTGTTCAAAGCCAAGAAGCAGCTTTGGAATACCAAATAAGATAATCCCAATTGTTGAAAGCCAGAAGCCGATAGTACCCAGTGTATTACTCCATACATGACCTTCTACCATAGCATTGGCACGAGCAGTCATATAGATAAAAGCAATGGCAATAAATCCAAAAGCGCCAAACATTGCAGCATGTCCATGGGGCATAATCAACTGTGTTCCATGAGTGAAATAGTTAATAGTCGGGGTATTTATAACCATTCCAAGAAAGCCTGCTCCGTACCAGTTCATAATTGCAGAACCTGCTACCCATAAAAATGGAAGAGCAAAATAAAATTCTTCCCCTTTTTGATTAATATGTTTTCTCTCTTTAATGGCCTCAATCATTAAAAGAGCCAGCGGTAAAGGTTCAAGAGCCGAAAATAGTCCACCTATGGCAACCCAATACTCATCAAGCCCCTGCCACCAATAGTGATGTCCGACACCTAAAGTACCACTTAACATAATTAA
>JAGLLQ010000096.1 GCA_023140455.1 Desulfobacteraceae bacterium
GAATAGACTTTTTCAAGCTCTTCTTTGGAAACTCCTTCTTCCATAAGAGTCCTGTATATAATATTTCTTTTCTTAATGCTGCCGATCATACCTATATATGAAGCGCTGGTGCCAAGGGCATTTTGCAGTACCACTTTATCATAAAGATGCCCCCGGGTGATGATTAGGACATATGATCTCCGGGAAATAGTCAGTTTTTCAAAGGCATTTTTAAAATCAGAAATAATAATTTCATCTGCCAAAGGAAATCTTTGGCTGTTGGCAAATTCAGGTCTGTCATCAACAATAATAATTTTAAATCCCACCATTTTTGCAAGTTGTGCAACAAATAAAGAAACATGGCCTGCACCAAAAATAACAACTTCAGGATTCAGAGCTATGTTTTCTACAAAGATATCCAGGTTTTCATTAAAAGAAAGCAATTCACAAGGATTGTTTTTATTCAAACCTATTTTGTTTACATCAATTTCAGGAATAACTCCCTGGGTTGTTTCATCCTTTTTAATGAACATCCTTGCACTGGTGTCAAGTGCGTGGATTCCATCTTCAATCCTGGTCACAAGCAGCCCGGATTTATTATTATTAATATGCTCTTTTACTGCTGCAAATATTGACATTGTCTCTAAATTTTCCGGGAAAAGCGGCTCCATATATAAATCAACATCTCCACCGCAAATCATACCGGCATCTGCCAAATCCTCGTCAGTCAGGTGGAATCGATAAATAAATGACTTTTCTTCTTTAAAAAGCTTTATTGCCTGTTTTTGAACCTTGTATTCTAAAAGCCCACCGCCAACAGTTCCAATCAGTTTTTCATCTTCAGTAATAATACACATGGAGCCAACTCCCCTTGGAGTCGATCCCGAACGTCTGATGGTCCGTGCGAGAACAATTTTTTGTCCTGATACAAGCAGTTCATTAACTTTAGAATATATATCTTTTTTCATTATTTTGTTTCCTTTATTGCTTTTTTATTCTTAAGTGAAGCTATGACAACCATATCAATAATATCAGAATTCTTTATAAATCCGGTAATATTTTTTCCCTGGTCTATCTTTTTTGGGTTATCTGCTTTGTTCAGAAACATACAGCTTAAAAAGGCAGTTGGAATATCAGTGCCTGCCTTTTTTATCTCAAGAACAGCAGATGCTGCAATAGATTGTTCATCTATTATTCCTCCGATGGGCAAGCCTGTGTTGCTTGAAAAAAGCTTTGCTCTGTGGACATTATTATCATCAAGAATTTCCCCTACAGCATCAAGCCCTGTTACATGGATCAGATGGGTTGTCACTTTTGGCACCAAAGGTTCATGAGTGTCAGTGGCTTTCAGAGGTTTGCGTTTAGCACCATCAGCCTCCACAATAATCCAGTCAAAACAATCTGCCTTCCACAATTGATCAATGATATCAGGATCAAACCCTTTTAATTTTCTGCTTAATTTATTGGTATCAGAAATATGTTTGCTTCCCGCTGAAAAATGCCTGAAACGGCTTAAGCAGGATTTTGATTTCTCAATAAGCTCCTCAACAGAATCTGCAGTAATAATATCTGGTGACAGATCAGGACCAGGCATGAAAATTTTAGTTGTGGTGGTTGTCAGAACTCTTTTACCGGATTCAGCAAGTTCTTTTGCCAAGTTAAACATCAGGCTTGTTTTTCCGCCTGCACCTATAATACTGATTACTCCCTGACCTCTAAGTTCTAATATATTCACTAACAAAGTGTTCATCCTATAAAATTAACGCAAACCCGCCATCAACTCAAGCACTTTGATATTATAACTCTGATTATTTACCATAAGCTTATTAACAAATACTATTCTATGAATAATTTGTTAATAAGATAAAGCTGTTCAGCTTGTGAGGTATTACTGCGGCAAACCCTTATTAAAAACTGAGTGGCAAGGGTTTTGTTAACTTTCTGTGTGGGTAGAATGAACAAGTGCTGTTTTTAATGTATTCAGGCAAAAACTATTTAAACTTTCATCTGCCTGTAAAGCACGTATAGCAAGGAATTTCTGCAGATCCTTTCCAGGGCGTAGTAGAAACTTGCCAGAATATTTTTTCCTTGTAGTTTCTGAGGGTAGAGGTTTGCCATCTTCTTCATATAGAACTATGTTTTCTTCTACAATTTTACATAGTTCTTTGTAAACCTCTGCCTCATTATCTCCATGGCAACCACCGTACATAAGATTTGGGCAGGAGCCCACATAACATTGATCTTCTTCAGACCATTCGACAAGCTTTAGATAACGATCCGAATCTTTCATTTTTTTGACTCCTCAATTGCTTTTTTAACATCTCTTTCTTGATACTGCAAAGCATCAGATCCAACTTTACCTGAGATAGTAACAGGCTTTGCCACTTTTGGATGGACAAAATTTTGGTGACTTCCTTTCCCTCCACGATTAATAAATTCAGCTTTTTTAGTCGGTGTTTAGCAAATTGTCATAAGTGTTTTCAGTTATTTAGATGATTCATTGGTTGTCTGCACATTGTGCAATGATGTTCAAATTCTTCTATTATTACAAAACCAAAACGATCGTACAAACTTTTTGCAGGACTACTTGTAATTACAAAAAGGGTTATTGGTATTTGCAATTTTTCTGACCGTTCAATTGTTTTACTAATAAGCTTTGCTCCTAAACCCATTTTTTGAAATTCAGGTTGAATTTGCAGTTGATGGAGATGCAGTTCTTTAGTTTTAGGAATTACCTTTATGATTCCAATTTGTTCTTCGCCGACCATAACGATTTTGGCATGTTTTAATTCATCAGCCGCCTTTTCAAGTTCCTCAATATCGTTCCAACCGTGAGTATTTTCGAAAAATGGTTTCATCGTTTTGAGCCGAAGCTGGAACATAAACTCAATATCGTCATTAGTAGCGGAGTGTAAGCTATAATTGATAATTTCTTGTTTCATAATTAAACTTATAACGATAAGCTGAGTGGTCGGGGGGCTTTAAGCCGACAACCTCTGCATGATTAAAATTTTTGTTAAAGCCAAAAACTTTCAAGAGCCTCTCAGTAGCACCCGATCCGCTCAAGCGACAGGTTAGCTATTTTTTCGAAATTTATCAGGGCTTATGACCTCATCCATCCAAACATTAACATTGCCACAAGAACAAAACCTACGAAGCACACCTGGTTCTGGATACTTTACAGGCCATTGGATTATTCGGTTTACTCTTGGATTGCCTTTTCGGTTATTTAGATAGCTGTTGATAATCATTGAATCATTCCATTCCGAATGCTTTGTGAGTAAGTTTTTTAGCAAATTGATACTACTATCCAAGCCAAGCCTGTGCTTAGGAATGTGTTCATGAAAAATATCTTTATAAGAACCGCTACTATAAATCCGAACACAAAAGCATTTTTCCTTAGGACAAAGGGTTTCGCAAATTTGCCAACCAGTATAAATGCTTGAATTGTTCATATTTAAACCTTGTAAAAGGTATTATCATTTCGAAGGACCTTGATAGCTAACAGTGTCAATAGATGGAAAATTATTCCATCTATTGAGATATTAGTATCAAAACATGGAAAAATCCTCATTAATTTTTCCATGTTTTTCAATACAATGTGAAATTATAGAAGTCAATCAAAAATTCAATCATGATTCATCATTAAAACTCATGGATCAGGTTTGACAGGCTTTGTGTTATCTACATTGCAGGAGGGTTCAGATATTTTATATGTATTATATCACTTTGCTTGGTAGAGCTTTGAAGGGCTTTTTATAGCGCATCTTTTAAACTTTTTTGTATTTTAAAAATTTAAAAACTAAGCGAGAAAAGTCCTTTAAAGCTCTATCTTGGGACCAAATATATTAAAACTTTGATTCTTTCAGATAAAAGAACCCTATAGGTGGATTAAATTATAATCCAAGTCCTCCTGGGCTCATGATATTATTGGGATCAAAATGTTTCTTTATTGCTCTTAGTATATCCATCTGTTTTTCACCAAGATGTTGCTCCATCAAGGGCGCCATCATTCTACCGACTCCATGGTGGTGGCTTAATGAGCCATGGTTTTCTTCAATTTTTTCTATTATGCCACGCTGAAACAACCTGAATTCATCAAGATCCTGCATTTTTGTAATAAAAATAAAGTACAGGTTAGTGCCCTGAGCATAAAAATGGGATGCATGGGTCATACAGATGGTGTGGGGATTTTCTTTAATATAACTTCTTACACCATGATAAAGCTCCTTGAGGTTATCCCAGGTGACAGATGCCTCAAGGGTATCAATCAATACTCCATAATCATTTAAAGCATCCCTCATATAGGGATCTGAAAACCTGCCCTTATGCCATTTTTTCATGGGGTATCCAGTCAAATAAAGTCCTTGATTTGATTTACTGACTTTTTTGATCTGTTTAAAAAGATTTTTTGAAAATGCTTTTTCCCCATCTGTCTGCCCCATCAAAAGGCAGCGTGATCCAGGTTTCATACCTTTTAATATCATAAATTTATCAAACAGGCCTCCTTGCAGGCCATACATTTTCATTGCCACATCAGTCTCTTCAGGATCAGAAAGTCTGAAAATTGAAGGCATACCAAACTCAGCCTGGCTGATCTGCTGTGCAGCATTGATTGCCTTGTCAAAATCAGGAAACATAAAAGTGAATTTTTTTGATGTTTCAGGCTGATATTGGAAAATCTTCATTGTTACAGCAACCAGCACACCAAAGCATCCTTCAGACCCTTTCATAATATCATTGATTTTTGGTCCTGTTGCAGTAGCAGGAAAATCATGGGTTTTAAAGGAGCCTGTTGGCGTTACATACTCCTGGCTGATTACAAGATCGTAGGCATCACCATAAAAAGAAGATGCCTGACCAGATCCCAGTGTGACAACCCAGCCGCCTACAGAAGAAAACTCAAAACTCTGGGGGTAATGCCCGCCAGCATATTGCTTTTTCGCGTTCAGTTTTTCCGGAGCATTATTTAACAAACCTTCATAAACAGGTCCCATCATGCCTGATTCAACTGTAATGGTCTGGTTAGTTTCATTAAACTCAATTACCTTATTCATATGTGTGGTCATTACCAGTGTGATCCCACCTTTTGGACAGGCAAGTCCAAGGGTAACCGAACTTCCTCCAGCATATACATGAACAGGGATTCTTTTTGTATGACAGAGTTCTACAATTTTTTGGATATCTTCCTTGCTGCTGGGATGCAGGACAATATCACAAATATTTCCAATTTGTTCCTGTCTCAGGTTAATAATATCTTCCATGGATTTACCAGTGGAATATTTTAATCGTGAGTAGGTATCAAAAAATAAGTTATCTTTACCGACAATCTTCTCAAATTCCTGCATATCTTCAGTGGAGATTATTGTCTTTTGCTTATCTTCATTATTATTCGCAACATAATTATCCTTAACAACCTGATTGCCTAAATTGACACTATCTTGAAAATCAGTATCAGAAAGATTCAGCTCTTGTTTTATTACATTAAAAAATCCCTGGCTTGGATTTTTATAACAATCATTAGCACCCCATTTAAATATTGATCTGAAGGATTGTGGCGCTGGTTCTCTTTCCAGCCATTCCGGCATAAAATCTTGTTTTTTATTTTTCATTATTTTGGATATCCTGTTATTTCCCGAATTTGTGAATACAATGGTTCCAGTGCTGAATACATCTTACTATAAACCCTTGAATATAACTCCCTGTAAATTTGAACATTTTTCTCATCCGGTTCAAAAATATTTTTAACATGAACCATATTGTCGACTGCTTCATCAAGGGTTGAGAACCATCCAAGCCCCTTTGCAACAAGGATAGCTGCTCCCAGACCCGACGTTTCATGGGTCTGCCCTTTTTCCATGGGAATATTAAAAATATCTGCCATAATCCTGCAAATTTCATTACTTTGGGAGGCACCGCCCGAGACAGCCGCTTTTTCTAATTTTAGCCCGGCTTTCTTTTGAATCCTTTCCATACCCTCGAAAAGAGCAAATCCCAACCCTTCAATGACTGCACGATATATATGATCTTTTTTATGTACATCTCCGAATCCAATCATGGCACCTTTGGCATCAGGGTGATCCAGACCTGCCCCCCAGTATGGCTGCACAACAAGCCCCATTGCACCGGGTTCAGTCCTTTCAAGGCACTGGTTTAACACTTCTTCTGCCGGGATTCCCATTTTTTCAGCCTTTTCAACTTCTTTGT
>JAGLLQ010000097.1 GCA_023140455.1 Desulfobacteraceae bacterium
ACAGCTTCTTTTTCGTTTCTTATTCTCTCCCATGCAGCAAGTATGGTAGCCGTCCCAGAAATGAGATTCTCAGCACTGAAAAGGGTATTCTCTATCTTCTGCTCTGTAGCTTTCAAATCATTTTGAATTAATAATGGAGTAGCCATTTGAAGGACATCCATTGGATTCATAGTCGGTGGAAGCGTTTTGAGAAAAGAAAAAATATTTTCAGGGATGTCTCTTTTGAGTTTTAAACTTTGAATAAAGTCTTTTAATTCTTCAGGTTTAGGAAGCCTTTCATACAATAAAAGAAAACAAACCTCCTCAAAAGTAGTATTTTCAGCCAGATCTTCAATTAAAAAGCCCCTATATATAAGCTTTCCTTCTTTACCCTTGACGTCACAGATTTTTGAACTGGCAATATCAACGCCACGAAGACCAGTATCCATTACAGGTAACATACATTCATCCATAAGCATCTCCTCAAAATCAGAATATTTTTTCAGGGGGCCTTCTCTCGGGAATTGATTGAGACACCATCTCTTTGTTATCGATTGTCTCAGAAACATACAGACCACAATAACATGCTTCAAATTCTTCTAAATCGGCTGCCCGATATTCACATGGGCAGATAATATCCTTATCTTTTTCTCTTTCTCCACAGGCAAGCCTGCATGGGCATGCCATATAACCGTATCGTTCCTTGTTCAGAATAAGGGCTTCAAGAAGCTCAAATACCAGATCTTTATTTTTATTAAAATAATAGCCCTTTTTCCCCTGAGAAGCCTTTAAGCTTTTATATAATTGTTCTACATTAATCATTTGTAATCCCCAGTGCCTCCCTGATTTGTTTTTCTTTGTATCCAACAATAATAGTGTCATTAATTTTTGTTGTAGGAAAAGAGCAAAGTGGATTCAGCTTTTTTATATCTTCTATAGCCTTTTTTCGTTCTTCTCCTTTAAGATCATCTACTGTAATATTATTATATGCAACATTACATTCAGAAAGAAATTTTTTAGTTGATTTGCAATGACTGCAAGTACTTAATGTATATATTAATATTTTTTTTTCGGTCATTTTTTTCTCCTTTTAAAATAGGAAGTTAAACGATAATCTAATTTGCACAATCAGTGCCAGATATGCTGGTTAGAGGAAAAAGCCTGCAAAATAAAATATCAAGATGTGTGGTGTTGGTCTATATCTTGCTAATATTATATTTATTAAGTTAAATTTATTAAGAAAATTAATCTTTTAACTACTATATACTAAACAGCCTATGACTAATGATATCACAATACTAATCGGGGGTGCTGCAGGCCAGGGAATTCAAACCATTGGTTCATTGCTCGCCAGAGTTTGTCACAATGCCGGCTTATTTATTTTTTCCATGGATGATTTTGAATCCCGTATCAGAGGAGGACACAGTTTTCATTTATTGAGAATTAGTGATCAGCCCATAAGAACTCCTTCTCTTAGACCGGATATCCTTATGGCAATTGATGAAAAGACGTTTTTAAATCACAAAGATCAGGTACCTGTAGAAGGTATTATTCTTACCAGTGAAAAGCATGATGTGGCAAAAGAGTCTAATATCTTTAATATACCATTGGAACAAGTAGCACAAAAAGCAGGCGGCTCTATTGTCTCTAATACTGTGGCCGCAGGTGCAGTACTTGCGATTATAGGTGCTCAATACGAGGATTTTCAGTCTGTGTTAAAAGCACAGTTCAAGAAAAAAGGGCAAAATATATTAGAGCAGAATCTTGAGGCCGGGAAACAAGGATTTGAAATCGGCAAAACAATTGATTTCCCTAAGCTGTTCAATTTTACACCAATTGAGCATACTAATGTTGTAATGTCGGGAGCAAAAGCAGCAGCTTTGGGTGCTCTTGCCGCGGATTGCAGGTTTTTTCCCTTTTATCCCATGAGTCCCGGAACATCAATTGTTACAAATGCGGCTCAATATGCCGATCATTTACCCATCGTAATTGAACAGGCTGAAGATGAAATTGCGGCGATAAACATGGCTGTTGGAGCTTCGTTCGCCGGTGTCAGATCTCTTGTTGCTACATCTGGCGGTGGATTTTGTCTAATGACTGAAGGGCTTGGGCTTGCTGCGATGACTGAGACACCCGTGGTAATTATTAATGCCCAGCGTCCTGGGCCTGCAACCGGGCTTGCAACCAGGACAGCCCAGGCCGACCTTTTATTTGCCATAAATTCATCCCAGGATGAATTCCCAAGGTTTGTGTTTGCCCCCGGTGGTGTCCTTGAGACATTTAATACAGTAAAAAAAGCAGTTTATCTGTCTGAAAAATATCAGGTTCCTTCAATTGTTTTAATGGACCAATTTTTAATTGATTCAGCAAGAACTGAATCCGAAGAGTTTAGAATTGGAAATGAATATGATACAGTTTTGGAGCACGATACAAATTCGTCTCAAGAAGATCCGTATCTGCGATACAAACATACTGAAACAGGTGTCTCTCCAAGATTGTTCCCCTGTTCCTCTGAAGATCTTGTACGATCAACAGGCAATGAACATACCCAGGAAGGTTTGTCTTTTGAAGGCTTTGATAACAGGGAGGCCATGGTAGAGAAACGATTCAAAAAACTTGATATGATGAAAGAAGAGGTTCAGCTTCCATCAGTGTTCAGTGAGGAAAGTTCAATCTTTCTCACAGGCTGGGGATCATCAAAAAATAGTATCAAAGAGGCCTGCCTTAATTTAAGGGAAGAGGGCATTGATGCAGGGTGGATAATTTTTGAAGATATATGGCCTATGAATAGTCAAAAATTAATAGAAATATTGCAAAATAAAAAATTGGTTTTAATAGAAGGTAATGCCACATGTCAGTTAGGACAACTGATTCGTCAGCAGACAGGGCTTGATTATGATTCATCTATTCTAAAATATGATGGCCGGCCGATTTATCCGGAATATATCATAGAGAAAGTAAACACTATTATTGGATCTTAAAAATGGAAAAAATACAATTTGATATTGATAACGAGAATCAGTGGTGCCCTGGGTGTGGGAATTTTTCCATACTCCAGGCTATGAAAAATGCCTTTATCCGCCTTAACCTTGCTCCAAAGGATTTATTACTTGTTTCCGGGATTGGGCAAGCAGGGAAGACTCCAAATTTTATTGCATGTAATATGCTGCATGGGCTCCATGGAAGAGCACTGGCTCTTGCTACCGGTGCGAAAATTGCCAACAATAATCTTAATATCATTGTCAATTCAGGTGATGGTGATTGTTATGGAGAAGGTGGGAATCATTTCCTTTCAGCCATACGGCGTAATATTGATATTACTCTTTTAGTCCATAATAATCAGATTTACGGTTTAACTAAAGGGCAGGCTTCGCCGACTTCATCATTGGGAATGCATACTAAGATGCAGACAAAGGGAACCACGTCCTCTCCGTTTAACCCGATTGCAACTGCTTTAGTCTCAGGGGCAGGTTTTGTGGCACAAGGATTTTCAGGCGACCTTAACCAATTATCAGATCTTATTATTAAAGGAATGAACCATAAGGGGTTTTCAATTATTGATATATTTCAGCCCTGTGTTTCTTTTAACAAAGTTAATACTAATTCATGGTATAAAGAAAGGGTCTTTAAGCTTGTTGACACAGATCATGATACTTCAGATTATGAAAAAGCCCTGAAAATAGCACATATGGGAGAGGATTTAATTCCAACCGGTATTATTTATCAAAAGACAGGGACTCCTTTTAACAAACGGCTTGATATCTTGAAAGACAAACCTCTTTTTGAATATAGTTTTGCTGAAGAGAAAATAAATAAAATTCTTGAAAAGATTTGAGTTAAAGGAGACGTCAAATCTATAGGAGGTGAACCATGCAGATTACAAAATATAAATATTTAATTTCAGCTTTTTTAGTGTTTCTCAGCCTGATTGTATATGTACAAAAAGGTCACAATACAGAGCCAGTGGAGAATAAAATGGATAAACATAATCAAACAGGATACACAAAACCGTTAGACAAAGAATTAAAAACAAGCCTTACGCCGCTTCAATATAAAGTGACCCAGGAAAGTGGTACAGAACAAGCTTTTAACAATGAGTACTGGGATAATAAAGAAGCAGGTGTATATGTGGATATCATATCAGGAGAACCATTGTTCAGTTCAAAAGATAAATTTAAATCAGGAACTGGCTGGCCAAGTTTTACAAAATCCATTGAAAAGAGCAGTGTTGTAGAAAAAGATGACAGCTCTTTTTTCATGAGCCGTACTGAAGTGAGAAGCCAGAAAGCAGATTCTCATCTTGGGCATGTTTTTAAAGATGGGCCCGCATCAACAGGGTTAAGATATTGCATTAATTCAGCCTCATTAAAGTTTATACCAAAAGAGGACCTTGAAAAACATGGATTAGGCAGATATAAGTTATTATTTGAGTAAGATGTTCGTATTCTAAGTTTAGAAAAGGATATATAATTATTAAACAACCTTCACCATTTACTATCTCCAATATCCGTTTGTTTATTGCCTTTAAAGTCTTGTTTAATTCACGGTTTTATTATCCTGTTTTTACAATTTTATTTCTGGATTTTGGATTGACTATTGCTCAGTTTTCTATATTGAATGCAGTATGGGCTGCTACCATTGTCTTGGCAGAGGTTCCTTCCGGTGCACTGGCAGATATTATAGGAAGAAAAAGACTTTTAGTGTTTGCAACTTTGGTTATGATTTTTGAAATAGGAATCATTAGTTTTATGCCAAGGACAAACCCTTCTATTATTTTCATCATTTTCCTGATCAATCGGGTGTTAAGTGGCCTGGCTGAGGCCGCTGCCAGTGGGGCAGATGAAGCTCTGGCCTATGATTCTCTGGTGGAAAATGGCAATCAGGATCAATGGGGCAGAGTTTTGGAAATTCTTTCAAGGTTCCAATCCATTGGATTTGTAATTGCCATGAGCGTGGGGGCTGCTATTTATGATCCTGTTTTACTTACAAAGGTTTGCAGTTTTTTTGGGGTTAGTGTCAATCTTACTCAAGAAATTACCATGCGCTTCCCTCTTTACTTAACTTTTATTCTGGCCATCTTTGCATTTAGTGCCACAATAAGAATGCAAGAGATTTTGCCGGGCTCCCCTGTTAAAAAGACTGAATCAGATAAGCTTGCCGGCACAGGTCAAAAAACAGAGGTTAAAAAAGCATTTATATTGACGTTTCAGGCAGGTGCCTGGATTTTAAAAACTCCTTTTGTATTGTCAGTCTTCCTTTTCGGTATGTTGTTCGACGGTGTTGTCAGGATGGTTGTCACACTATCAAGCCAATATTACAGAATGATTGATCTTCCGGAATCCCTGTTTGGTATTGTCGGATCTATTGTGGCCATGCTTGGGCTTATTATTCCCAAAATTGCAAGATCCATTGCTGAAAATCGCTCACCTTCCCATGGTCTTTTGGTGACCACAGCACTCATAGTTATCGGTCTTTTTTCAATGAGTTTTTTTTGGCCTTATGCAGGTCTTATCCCTGCTCTGATTACTTTCTCTTCCATGTATTTTACAGGATTTTTTGTAAGCTTTTATATTAATAAGGCTACAGCTTCGGAGCAGCGGGCCACTGTTCTGAGTTTCAAGGGACTGGCCTATAACCTTTCTTACGGAGTGTTGGGAATCCTGTATGCTCTTTTATTAAAGGCTGAGAAAGAAGGAGTCATTGTGTCTCAGGCTCTGGAGAATAAGATTTTTATAGACACATTTATCTGGTTCCCGGGTTCATTTACCATGATATTTATTTTTCTGCTTCTGGTATACTCGGTTTGGCTACGCAACCCATCAAACAATTCATAAAGTTATACTGTTCTAATATTTATTCAACGTTTCTCTGACCGGTGGTATGGAATTTGCTGTTATATTTAAGATAAGACTAAGATAAGATCAGAAAAGCTTACATATTTATAATAGAAAAATGTTTATAGCATAAATAATTTCAATAAAAGGAATTAATTAATGACTCAATGGTATTGTTCTGTTTGTCATGGGACACATAAAAGTGAAAGTAAGCCGTCTGAATGTAGTTATTGTCATGCTGATGATAGAATGATTATGAATGTTGAGGAGATTCCCCATACTCTGGAACAGGTCAGGGATAAAGCCAGGAAAAAACTTAAAGGAATCTGTGCAGCATATCCTGTTTGTGATGGTGGCTCTGATAAAATATGCCAGCGGGAATCCTATGGAAAACCAATTGGTTTAGGCGGTGTTGGCCAAGGGTTATCGTTTAAAGCAAATATAGACGCGCTTGCGAAAATACAATTAAATATGTCTGTACTGGGTGAGCATTTTAAACCTGATACATCTGCGTCTTTTCTGGGAATTGATCTGAGATTTCCTGTACTTCCATCATCTACAGCAGGTGTAAAGCAGTATAATGATGCCATGGATGAAACCATGTTTTGTAAATCAGTATTAAAAGGAGCAGAAGAAGCCGGGACAATCGGGTTGCGTGGAGATACCTGGTTTTACGAACCTGAAATACATCCTTCACTTGATGCTATGAGAGAATGTAATGGACATGGTATCCCGATATTTAAGCCCAGATCGCAGACTGTGCTTAAAAAATTGATTGAAAAATCTGAAAATTTAGGCTGCAAAGCTGTTGGTGTTGACCTGGATGGATGTGGTTCAACCATGATGGCTCAACATGGACAACCTGTATTTAAAAAGAGTGTCAAAGATATTAAAGAGCTGGTTAATTTTTCATCTTTACCTTTTATTGCCAAGGGAATTATGTTGCCGGATGAGGCATTGAAATGTGCTGATGCAGGAGCAAGTGCTATTGCTGTATCAAATCATGGAGGCCGGGTATTAGATTCAACTCCGGGTGTTGCAACCATGCTGCCCTTAATCAGGAAGCAACTTGGAGATTCAGTTACAATTACCGCAGATGGCGGTGTCAGAACCGGATATGACGTATTAAAAATGCTGGCGCTTGGGGCTGATGCTGTCCTTTTGGGAAGAGATATTATCAGATCAGCTGTCGGTGCAGGGACTCTTGGCGTGAAGATGCACCTTGAACACATTAAGTCGGTATTGGAAAAAGCCATGTTCATGACTGGAGCCAGGAATATCAAAATGGTGAATTCAAAAATTATATTTAAACAATAACTAAACATAGGAGGAATACATGAGGGTAAAAATATTTATCATGGTAGTTTTAACAGCTGCTTTTTTAATAATTGGGATAGCTGTTGCAAGTGAGAACCAAGGTGCAGAAAACATGGACCTTGATGCAGGTAAAAAAGGCACGGTTGATTTTCCTCACCTTTCGCATCAGACTGCTATAGGTGATTGTAATGTATGTCACTCTTCCTTCCCAAAAACTTCAGGTGCTATTAAAGATTTAATAGAACAAAAGAAATTTAAAAAGAAACAGGTTATGAATAAAACATGTCTCAAATGCCATAAAGCAAAGAAAAAGGCAGGAGAAAAAACAGGACCGACAAAATGTTCTGCATGCCATGTAAAGTAGGTATAGATATTAATTGATTATTTAAGGAGCTTACTATTATGGGGGAAGATTTAAAGGTAGGTTGCGCCATGCCAACCGGAGAATTACTTGGGGAAGATTCAGAAAAAAATAAAGAAGAAAAAATAATAGAGAATGCAAAAAAGGAGGCACCAATGATTAAAGTAGGGCAAAAAGCACCGGATTTTACTGCACCGGCATATCATAATGGAGAATTTACCTCAGTTAAGTTATCAGATTATTTAGGTAAATGGGTTGTTCTGTGTTTTTATCCGGGTGACTTTACTTTTGTCTGAGCTACTGAAGTTTCGTCAGTTGCCGGAAAAATTTCTGAGTTTCAGAAATTAGGTGTTGAAGTCCTTTCAATGAGTGTTGACAGTGTTTTTGTTCATAAGATGTGGAATGATAAAGAATTGTCAAAAATGGTTGATGGCGGTATCCCTTTCCCAATGTTGTCAGATGGTGGCGGCAAAGTAGGAACTGTCTATGGAATTTATGATGAAAATGCAGGTATTGAAACAAGAGGCAGATTTATCATAGATCCTGATGGTGTAGTCCAGGGATATGAGGTGCTAACTCCTCCAGTTGGAAGAGATGTCAGTGAATCTATCAGACAGATACAGGCATTCCAGCTTGTGCGCAACAGTAAAGGAACAGAGGCAACTCCTTCAGGTTGGACTCCTGGAAAAATGACATTAAAACCAGGCCCTGACCTTGTGGGTAAAGTATGGGAAGTCTGGAAAACGGAGATGGCATATGAAAAATAAGACATGGAATCCATATTTGGCAGGTGCTCTTGTTGGTATAGTGCTAGTATTATCAGTAATTGTTGCAGGCAAATATCTCGGGGCATCAACAACTTTTGCAAGGGCTGCGTCTGTAATAGAAAAGGCTGTTGGGATCGACTATTCACAGTATGAATATTTTACAACAAAAAAAGGGAAATACGGACCTGGTTCTCTTCCAAACTGGCAGC
>JAGLLQ010000098.1 GCA_023140455.1 Desulfobacteraceae bacterium
GGATTTCTCATTTCTTTAATTTAACAGGTCCAAGCATGACTGTTGACACAGCCTGTTCAGCGTCCTTGCATGCCACGCATCTTGCATGCCAGGCAATCTGGAACAATGAATGCAAAATGGCATTGGCAGGCGGAGCAAATTGCCTGATCTATCCTTCAGGTTTTATAAGTTTCAGCAATTTTGGTGGCCTGGCTGCTGATGGTAAATGCAAGGCATTTGATGCTTTGGCTGATGGATTTGTCAAATCTGAAGGAACTGGAATGATCCTGCTCAAGACTTTAAAAAAAGCAATAGAAAATAAAGACAGAATTTATGCCTGTATCCATAACACCAAGGTAAATCAGGATGGCCACACACCGGTTATTGCAGCACCAAGTTTAGAATCCCAGGAAACATTGATCGCAAAAGCGCTCAAAGAGACTGGTATTTCTCCTGATCAAGTTCAATATATCGAAGCTCATGGAACAGGAACTGCAATTGGAGACCCTGTTGAAGCTAATGCCATTGGCAAAGCAATTGGCCGCCATAAAAGTGAAGAATCCCCCTGCCTGATAGGATCAGTCAAAACTAATATTGGCCATTTGGAAACAGCTTCCGGAATAGCAGGAATCATTAAAAATGCCATGATCTGTCATCATGGAGTTGTGCCGAAAAATCTTCATTTTAATACACCTAACCCGGATATTGAATTTGATAAGTATAATATTAAAATTGTGACTGAGACGCTGCCTTTACCAGGATATTCAGACCCTGACCAATGTTTTATAGGACTGAATTCCTTTGGATTTGGCGGGGCAAATGCTTTTATTCTCATGTCTCCATACAAATCTCAGCAGGCAGATATATTTGAATATGACAGATCTGGAACTGATTTCAGATATATGCTTCCAATTTCTGCAAGGTCTGAAGAGGCTTACAAAGCTGAATTAAAACACTTTGATGAGATATTAGACGATTCCAAAAAGAAGAATGACATACAGCATATATGCGCATTTTCTGCACATCGCAGGGCTTTTCACAAACAATTTTGCAGCGTTATTGCGGGCAAAGAAGTTTCTGAATTAAAAGCTCAAATTAAGGATCAATTGGTTGATACCCATAAATTGAATAAACCTGTTTCTGATAAAGCGGTATTTATTTTTTCAGGTCAGGGACCTCAATGGTATGCCATGGGAAGAGAATTGTATAAATCTGAAAAAGTGTTCAGAGACACCATACATGAAGCCCATGAAGCCCTGCAGGCTATAGGCGGATGGCATTTGCTGGATGAATTTCTTGCAGATGAAGAAATATCTAAAATATCAAACACAGCATATGCACAGCCCATGATTACAGCATTGCAGATTGGGCTGGACAGATTGTGGCGGTCCAGAGGAGTCACACCTTCAGCTGTTGTAGGACATAGTATTGGTGAAGTTGCAGCATGTGTAAGCGCCGACTGTTTTGACCTGAAAGAAGGAATGAAGATTATCTATCACCGGGGCAGAACCATGGACATAGCTTCAAGTAAAGGAGCCATGCTGGCTGCAGGCATATCTCAAAAAACTGCCTTGTCACTTGTTAAACCTTATGGAGATGCAGTATCCCTTGCTGCGGTAAATGGTCCTTCCTCTGTTACCTTTGCCGGGCAAAAGGATAAATTATTAGAAATTGAAACCCTGCTGAATGAACAGGAAAAGTTCAACCGGTTTTTAAATGTAGAATATGCCTTTCACAGTGCATTTATGGACCCTGTAAAAAAAGAACTTTTGAAAAGTTTAAATGATATTAAATGCAAAGCACCAGATATCCCTCTATGGTCAACTGTTACAGGAGAACAGGTTACAAAAGCCATTCACAAGAATGATTACTGGTGGAAAAATGTCCGCCAGACAGTCTTGTTTGGACCTGCAATTGAACAAATCATTGAAAAACACAGCCTTTTCCTTGAAATAGCAGCACACCCTGTGCTTGCAGCCTCGGTCAAACAGTGTTTAAAAGGGAAACGTGTTTCAGGAAGATGTGGTCAGTCCCTGACCAAAAATGATCCTGATAAATCAGCTATGACTAAAGGTCTCAACGATCTTGTTAAGGCTGGATACCCCATTGACTGGCAAAAAATTTATAATGTTAAAACAATACCTCATATTGAATTTTGGTCTTATTCGTGGCAAAAAAAAGAATACTGGGAAGAGAGTACAATCACTTCCCAGAACCGGCTTGCAAAATTGGATGATACCCTTCTTGGCAGGCGGTTTGATTTTTTTGACACTCCAACCTGGGCAAACCAGCTTGATTTGAAAGTTCAGACCTTTCTTGCTGATCACAAAGTAAAGACCCATATCTTTTTTCCGGCAGCAGGTTATATTGATATTTTTTGTGCTGCAGCATCTTTGTGTGTTGGAATTTTTTTTGAGCTGGAAGATTTTTCAATTCTCACATCTGTTGTTTTAAATACCAATGATGTTAAAAACATCCGGTGCCAGTTTGACTCAAGTACAAATCAGTTGAATTTAAAGGTTTCAGGAGATGGAAACACCCGAAACTGGGACATATGTGCAACCAGCAAAGTTTATAAAGTCAGTGAATTTGAAAATTCACAGTTTGATATAGAAGGCTTTAAAAAGAAAAGCACACTCAATGATGATAAAGAAACATTTTACAGACGTGCAAGTGAGGAAGGGCTAAATTATGGTCCCCATTTCCAGACAGTTGAACGATACTGGACTTATGGCAATAAAATATTGGGATATGTTGAATTGCCTGAAGATGATGCAAGCTTGTTTGACAATACTTATATTTCTCCAACCATTTTAGATGGAATTTTCCAACTTCTTGCCGAAGAAATGGGCAAATCAGGTACAGGTGCAAAGCTATTTCTGCCAATAGGATTTGACAAATTAAGCATTCAAAAATCTGGTGGAAGCAGTTTATATGCGCTGGTCAATGTTATTGAACACACTCTTGAGCAAATCAGAGCAGATATCACCCTGTATGATACAAAAGGATACAGGACAGGGCATATCCAAAATTTTATCTGCAAGGCAGTGGAGACAAAAGAGGATGAATCTGTAAACTTTCAAAAACAGGTATTATATGAATACTGGTCACCTAAACCCCTTGATTGGGCAAAAGCACCTGCCGCTATTGGCAGCCTTGAAGAGGATACTCTAAAAGCCATAGACACTGCTGCTGACAGAGAAAGAAAATCCAATTTAAAAAATAAAATTCTAATACAACCGGATTATTTTGATAATGCAAACAAATTAATGTTCCGCTTTTTTGTTAATGCCATCTATGACATTTTGACAGGCTATAAGATTGGCGATCCCATTGACATTCAATCTCTTGTCAAAGATAGCGGTGCTGCTGCTGAAAAGTTTATTAAATATACAGAAAAACTTCTGTCTTACATGGTAAAAGACAGATATGCCAAAAAAGCTGATGGTCAATATTGCCTGACCCATAAGATCAATGAATTAGGCAGTGTTGAAGGATGTATGAATCTGTGTGTTAAACAAACTCCCTCTGGCATATATGATATTAATATAATTTATGAACGTGGATTTAATCTTGCCTCAATGTTTCAGGGAACTTATGATCCCCTTGAAATGCTTGTGGGAAAAGATCGGACAGAATATGCCAGATACCTTTATACACATTCATCCATGTTTCATGGGAATAACCAGCTGGTTATGGCAATTATCAGAGAGCTGGCAGGTCAGGTTCCAAAAGAAAAACCATTCAGAGTCTTGGAAATAGGCTCTGGAATGGGAGGAATGACTTCCCATATTCTTCCTTTACTGAAATCTTATTCATGTGAATTCTATTTTACAGATATTGCTCCAGCTCTGGTCAAACAAGGGAAAAAACACTTCAGAGACTATGATTTTATAACCTATAAGGTACTGGATATTGGACAAGATCCGGAAACTCAAGAATTTGAACCGGAAAGTTTTGATCTCATAACAGGACTTGATGTTATTCATGCGGTCCGAGATATTGATACAGCCTTGGAAAATGTGGGAAAACTTTTAAAACCCGATGGGCAATTTTTACTTTCAGAAATTATTGGAAAGCTGTTGATGGAAGACTTTTTGTTTGGGCCCCTTGATGGATGGTGGCTGTTTGATGATGCATACAGGACAGATTCTCCTCTCATGGACAGACAGCAATGGGAAACTGCACTGACAAATAATAATTTTACTGATATCAAGGCTGTATCTGATTGTGACGGTATAGTTCATATGAATTTTATTGCAGCAAAGCAGAGACTTAACGGCAAAAGCAGCAATATAACAAAAGAGCTGTCCTTAATTTCTTTACCGGTTTTAGAGAACAATGGCTGGATATATATCGGTGATGCCAAAATCCCGGAAACAGCCGGTTTCAAACGCCAGTATTCAATAAATGATTTAACCAGCGATATTAATTTAAAAGGCATAAATGGAGTGGTATATGGTGGTGCACTCAATGCCATTGACCTGCCTTTAGATAAAGCAGGTCAAAACATAGTTATAGACTTGTTCTTTACTCAAATCATACGCCTTCTTTCCAGTTCAAATTTTGATGAAGACACTATTCGGCTGTTTGTACTGACCTCGGGTGCATTTCCTATTTCTGCGGATCAGAGTCAGATCAACCCTATTCAAGCTGCAATGGAAGGTCTCGTTCATGTGTTGTACAATGAAAAACCCGATCTTGGGATCAAACTCATTGATCTTGATCCGGAAATATCATTATCAGATCAAATACCGTTAATTATTCAGGAAATAGACAAAAAAACTGACAAGGAAGATATTGTAGCATTAAGAAAAGGACAAAGATTTGTAAAACGATGTGAGACTATTTCAAGACCCCGATCTGAATTCAGGTATGATTGTAATAATGACAAGCTAAATTCCCATGCCATAGGGCTGACTGTTAATGCACCGGGAACTCTGGATGGTTTATGCCTTGAGGCGATTCCACGTAAAGTCATTCAACCTGATGAAGTGGAAATCCAGGTGGAAGCTGCTGGTATAAATTTCAGGGACCTTCTTAAAGTGCTTGGTGTATACCCGACAGAAGTTTCAGATTCTAGAATGCTTGGAGATGAGTGTGCCGGGGTTGTCATAGAGGTTGGAGACTCTGTCACTTCTTTTTCAAAGGGCGACAGGGTTGCTGTTATTGGTCTTGGATGTTTTAAAACCCATTTGATCCTGCCAGCTGACCGCCTGATAAAACTTCCTGATTTTATGAGTCTGGATCTTGCTGCAGCTTCTCTTACAAATTATATGACAGTCTATTATGCACTTGTGGTCAAGGCTGGCATCAAGCCCGGGGATCGGGTGCTGGTACATTCAGCTGCCGGAGGAGTAGGGCTTGCGACCATACAGATGGCAAAACTGAAAGGGGCCGAAGTATTTGCCACCGCTGGAACACAATTTAAACAAGACCTTTTAAGATCCCTTGGAGTAACCCATGTCTACAATTCAAGGACCCTTGATTTTGCCGACAAAGTCTTTAAGGATACCAATGGAGAAGGTGTTGATATTGTACTCAACTCACTTGCGGGTCCCTATATTGAAAAGAGCATGAACCTTTTGAGAAACTATGGTCGTTTCCTTGAACTTGGTAAGCGTGATATCTATGATAAAACCCATATCAGCCTCTACCCTTTTAGAAAAAACATTTCATACTTTGCCATTGATATGGCAGAGATGTTTTCACCGGACAGCAATATGGGGAAAACTGTAATTAATGGTCTTCAGACTCTTTTTCAGGATAATGTAGTGGCAAAGCACTGCTACAGCCTGTTTTCCATGGCAAACTATAAAGAGGCATTCAACCATATGTCCAAGGCTCTTCATTTTGGAAAAGTGATTTTAAAGCCGAACTGGGGAGAACTTACAAGCCCGATTCAATTTAAGCCCAAAAAGGCTCTGGTAAAACCTGATAAATCCTATCTGATCATTGGTGGTGCAAGAGGACTTGGGCTCCAGATTACCAAGTGGCTGATTGACAAAGGAGCTAAAACCATCATTTTAGTCAATCGTTCAGGCATAGCCTATCCTGAGACAGAATCAGAAATCCAGGCTTTACAACAAAAAGCAGAGATTTTGCTCTATAAAACAGATGTAAGCATCCGTGAACAGGTGGCAGACCTGATCCGGAAAATTCGTTCAAATCACCCTCCCCTGGATGGTATTTTCCATTGTGCTGTTGTGCTCAGAGACAATGAAATTCAGGATATGACACATGATGATGCCTACGAAGTTCTTGCTCCCAAGGCATTTGGAGGTCTTCACCTGCATGAAGAAACAAAGGACATTGATCTGAACATGTTTCTGCTCATGGGTTCCGTGGCAGGCTTAATAGGCAATATTGGACAATCCAATTACGCTGCTGCCAACACAGTATTAAAATCCATTGCTGGTTTACGAATAAAACAGGGGCTTGCTGTACAATATATTGACTGGGGACTTTTCCATCAGGCAGGAATTGTATCAAGGGATGAAAAGCTACTGGAAAAAGTTAAAAAGTTAGGATTGGGTGGATTGAGCAATGACAATTTCAAGGACTATCTTGACAGAATTCTGGGTAATCGGCACCTCATATGGGGTGTTCCCGGATATGGCTTTGAAAACCTTCTCAAAGGACTTATCAATATTGCTCCCCGATTGTCTTTGCTAAATAACCGGATAAAATCAAAACAAAAAAAAGGCGGGGAATCATTTGCATCTGATTTTATTTCCATGTCAAAGGATATCCGGCTTGGAAAAATGATTATGCTTGTAAAATATACTATCTCAGATTTACTGGATCTTGGAATTGAGGATATTGAAAATGACGATAAACTTGCAGATCTTGGTATTGATTCATTGAATGGAATTGAGCTTTTAACCCAGTTTGAGAATGAATTGGGTGCTTCCATTTCTCCGACATCTCTTGTACAGGCTCCAAGCATAAAATTAATCAGTGAACGGCTTTTAACCATCCTTGACCTTGAATATGATGTTCCTAAAGAAGATGTACAAGCCTACCTAAACAGTGGATCAGAAGACAACAGTAAAAAGAGTGACCCGGATCTGCTTTCGGCCCTTGAACAAATAAAAATATTGCCGGATATTCCAGATACTATAAGAAGCCCTGAAGAGAATCGGGTAATTTTCCTAACCGGGGTCACAGGACTCCTGGGAAGCAGGCTTTTCAAGGATCTGATCACGCAAACACCATTCCATGTTTATCTTCTGATCAGACCTGGGAATGATAAAACTGATTTGATGTCCCGGCTTGAGGACAGTGTTGAAAAATTCGGTTTAAATCTGAATCTTGAAAAAATATCCAACAGGTTTACATTGTTTGCAGGAGATCTTTCAAAGCCTTATCTTGGGCTTACCCAAAATGCTTATAGAAATATTCAAGAAACTATTGATGTAGTATTACATTCTGCTGCCCGGGTACATCATCTAAAGCCCTATCACATGCTTAAAAAAGCCAATGTTGATGGAACTTTTGAAATATTAAAACTCTGTATAACCACTAAGGATGTAATTCCTCTGCACTATGTCTCTGCAATTGGTATTCTTGTTACAGATTTTACGCAAACGGTTCCCTCTACCGAGGATGATATTCCGGATAATCTCGGAGAACTTAAAAATGGATATCTTAAATCCAAATGGATCAGTGAATATGTCCTTAGAAACCTGCGGGAGAAAAATTTCCCATGTAATATTTACAGACCCGGACTTATTTTTAGTAAAAAGAGTATGATCACATTGGCTGGAGATTTTATCTGGCGAATGTTTAAAGCCTCCCTGATAATAGGTAAATATCCGGATTCTGCCATGAATCTCCTGTTGGCTCCGGTGAATACAGTTTCAAGTGCCATCATGGGATCAATTATGGCAAACCATACAGGCAAAACTCTTCATCTGTTTGAAACCCAAACCCGATTTCGGGATTTAAGCCTTGAAGCAATTAACCTTGGATTTGATCTTGAACCGGTTAACGCTGCTCAATGGCATTCGCTTTCAATGCAATTATTTACAGAGAATCCAATCGGACACCCTTTGGCAGATTATTTAAATGCCTTTGATACCAAAATAGTAGAACTGATGACATTGATGAGTGAACACCCGTTTAAACT
>JAGLLQ010000099.1 GCA_023140455.1 Desulfobacteraceae bacterium
CTGTGAATCATCCGGACTGATAATGCCTCCTGACATAACAATATTATCATAGGCTGCCCAGTCATAATTACTAAACTGCTCCCATTTAATACCGGGATGGCTAAGGCCTTTATACACAGCTTTAAACGGAGTACAAGTCACATCATCGACATGAACTTCTTTTGAAGCTGGCAAATTCTGTTCGATTCCTTCTCCCACATCCAGAACATAAAAAAGCATGGGGAGTTTTGAGACAAGCTTGACTGCCCCCTTTTTCCTGCCGCCCTTTCTTCTGCCGTGGGAGAACATCTCCTGAACAGCCTTTTCATGACAGAACCGAATAATATCATGAAAAGAACGACATCCTTCCGGAACAAACTCATCACTTGAAGGGTTAATAAGTTTTAAAGGAGAAACAAATTTCATTACTGAACTCAAAGTCTTCATAAACCGGCTTTTTACAAAAGGATCAAGACAGGCCTCAACTGGGGCAGGATTAATACCATCATACTTGAGAACCATTTTCAACTCAGTATCAATAGTTACCTTACTGCCATGTTTCAGAACCTTTGTTGCATTAACAGTATTCACAAGCATTGGCACTGAAAATTCCCTTGCTACAGAAGCAAAATGCCCGGCGGCACTGCCGATATCTGTGACAACTGCTGATAGCCTTTCAATAATTGTGACTAATTCAGGCAACGGATGCTTCGTAACAAGAACTGTCTTGTCTGGAACCTGATCTAATTGTGACAGGTGCTCTAAGCAAAAGACCTGCCCGCTGCCCACACCTGCTGAAGCACTGCGGCAATTTTCAAGTAAAACCTGGCTCTGTTTTAGATCAGTCTTTTTTTTATCAATCCTTTTTTTATCAATCAAGGACTGATCTTTCAACAAGGTGTCTGATTCAGTGCATGGCTTTGATAACTGCTGTGTTGACAATGGCCTTGCCTGCAAAATATAAAAATTATTAAAATCATCTTCACACCATTCAATATCCTGGGGTTGATCAAAATGATCTTCAATTTCAAAGCCAGTTAAAGCAAGCTCAGACGCTTTAGTCTTCTCAAACTCAAATCCATTACTCTTTTCTGATATGATATTTTTAGAATGTTTATCAACCCTGATGATACAAGGGTTTGCCTTCCCGGAAACCAGAGGCTCACCCTGACCTTTTACTGAATAAATCACCAGATCTTCAAAGCCTGAATCTTCAATATCTCTGGTATACATTACACCACTTGCCTTTGCATCAATCATTTCCATAATCAATACTGCCATGGGTGTAGCAGTATCAGGTATTCCTGTGATAATCCTGTAGCACAATGCATGGACAGAATATTTACTTGCCAGCACTTCTTTATACGCATTGATTATATTATCCGGCTTAACACTGAGCAATGACCTATACTGACCTGCAAAAGAGCATATTCCATCTTCAGCCACAGCACTGCTTCTTACAGCAAGTTTCAATTCTTTTCCATTGTCTGGCTGCATATTGGCAAGACCTTTAATTATCAAGTCTTCTATCTCGCCGGGCACCATTGCATCCATTATTTTGCGAGTTAAGGTCTGTGAAATATTAAGCAAATTTGAAGGTTGTGTGATGTCTGACTTAGAGAGCAATTTATTGATGTCTTTTGACAAATTATTATACTCTAAAAAATAACGGAATGCATTTGTTGTCACCACAAAACCATTTGGAATGTTAGCCCTTAAATTGTTCTTGACAATGGCAAGGTTGATGGCTTTACCCCCCACCACCAGAGGGCTGTCACAATCAATATCATTGATGTTAATAACAAAAGGGGGTGAAAACACATATTGTTCAGGTGCTAATAAAAATTTGATATAAAAATCGAATTTTTTAAAATACTCTCTTAAAGAATGATAACGAACTGGTGAAATCTTTGATAAATTGGTCACCATCAATGATACGCAGCTTGCAAGTTTACGGCATTTTTCTTCCGCTACCTGAATATCAACTCTTTTTTTTTGATAATATATCTCTTCTAAATCAGCCATGATCTCATGGGCACGAGTATCCTGAATTAAAAGAGTTTTAAAGGCTTTGTATTTCTCACGTAGAATTGTTCCAGGCAGAAACACCTGATATGTCCAGTATTTAAAGAGGTCTTTAATCAGCATGGATCAATCCTGTGTAATAAAAATCATTTCTGTTGACAGTATACTTATTAAAAACCCAGAAGGTCAAGGCTTCAATATTTTGCGGATGATATTTGCAATATCTTCTGTGATAATTGGTTTCATTATAAA